>NZ_AKKF01000001.1 GCF_000281955.1 Caulobacter sp. AP07
CCGCCGCTACGGCGGCCGGCCGCACTGGGGCAAGCTGCACAGCGTGTCGGGCGACCAACTGGCCGCGCTCTATCCGCGCTGGAAGGATTTCCTGAAGGTGCGGGCGGCGCTGGACCCGGACGGACGGATGCTCAACCCGTACCTGAAGGGGCTGTTTGGGGTGTAGGCGCGGACGGGGCCGGCAAAGGAAAAGCCCCGGCGCGGACGCCGGGGCCTTCTAGAATCTTCGATGTCGGCCGGCTTCAGCCCGCCAGATATTGCGCCACGCGGCCTTCAAGCTCCGCCGCCAGCACCTTGCCGACCGGGTGGGTGTCGACCCTGATGTCGTCGCGGACGCAGGCCTTGATGGCGTCGATATGGGCGTCGACCAGGAACATCGGGGCCGCCAGGCGGGTGTCCGGGTCGTCGATCAGCTTGCACAGCGAGGCGGCCAGGCGGGTGATCAGCGGGAATTCGTAGGTGGCGCCCAGGCCCTTGAGGTCATGGGCGCGCAGATAGAGGGTCTCGACCGTCTCGGCGGTCAGGCCCTGGGCCCGGACGTCCTGGCGGGCGGCCTCCAGCTTGACGATCTCGTCGTTCAGCCACTGGGCGAAGTTGCCCGACAGGCTTTTCAGCGCGGCCTCGGCCTTGGCGATCGCCGCCATGTCGATCCCGCCCCGTCCGCCAACCTTGAGCTTGAGCATGTTCGGCACCTGAATCACTTCCGCGGCGGACTTGTTGGTCACGGACGCCTCCCATCGGCATTAGGTACAGAATGTAAAATCGAAGGCGTTAAGATTAGATGAGACGCCCGTTTTCACCCTGGCCAAACACCGGTCATTGCCCTGACCAATATTCATCCGTCCGACTAGGCCGAGAACTGCTCCGTCAGGACCCTTTCCTCCAGGCTTCGACCGGCGTCGAAGAGCATGGAAAGGCTGGCGCTGCTGTCCTCGGCGATATGGACTTCGACCACGTCGCGAACCTCGAAATTGTCGGCCACGGCGCTTACCGGTCTCTTATCGCATTCCAGGACCTCGAAGGTCACCCGCGCCGTCTGCGGCAAAAGCGCGCCACGCCAGCGACGCGGGCGGAAGGCGCTGATCGGGGTCAGGGCCAGCACCTGGGCGCCGATCGGGATGATCGGGCCGTGGGCCGACAGGTTGTAGGCCGTCGAGCCGGCCGGGGTGGCCAGCAGCACGCCGTCGCAGACCAACTCGCCCATCCGCACCTTGCCGTCGATGCTGATCCGCAGCTTGGCGGTCTGGCGGGTCTGGCGCAGCAGCGACACCTCGTTGATGGCCAGGGCCCGGTGCTGCTTGCGGTTGGAGTCGATGGCGACCATGGCCAGCGGGTGGATCACGGCCCGTTCGGCGGCGTTGATCCGCCCCAGCAGGTCGTCCTCGCTGTATTCGTTCATCAGGAAGCCGACCGAGCCGCGGTTCATGCCGTAGATCGGCGTCTGGCGCTCCATGGTGTCGTGCAGGGTCTCCAGCATGAAGCCGTCGCCGCCCAGGGCGACGATCACCTGGGCGTTCTCGTCGCCGACGTCGCCGTAGCGGGCGGTCAGGCGCTCGAGGGCTTCCTGCGCCTCGGGGCGGTCACTGGCCTTGAAGGTCAGGCGAGTCACGAAGGGCAGGGGCTGGAACATTTCGCCAAGTGGCGGGATCGCCGCGTGCTTGTCAAACCGTTGCGGGTTCGGCGTTTCAGGCTGCGCTGACCGCCTGGCGGAACGCCATGGCGGCGATGTCGGGCGCGAAGGGGCCGAAGGCGCCACTGGCCTTGCGTGCGGCTTCCGCTCCGCCGCCCGGACGGCCGCCGTTCAACTGGCGCACATGGTCCAGGATGGTCGGGAAGACACTGCGGTCGATGCCCACGGCCGAACAGGCCAGGGCGAGAAGCTCGGGGCGGTTGCTGTCGACGGCCCGCCGCACCTGGCGGATGTCGAACTGGCCCAGGCGCGCCAG
>NZ_AKKF01000002.1 GCF_000281955.1 Caulobacter sp. AP07
GCGTCAGTGCGGCGGCGGCGACCCGCGATCGCAGCAGAAGGCGCAGTTCATGTCGAAGGCGGTTCATCGGGCGTCCTCGCGAAGGCGGCGGGCGACGGGCGCGCAGAGCGCCAGCGGCGCGACGAGCCAGGCGACCAGGACGGCGAGGTTGGCCGCGACGCGGCCGCCGGCCAGGCGCAGAACGTCCGGCGCGACGTAGGCGAAGCTGGGCGTCCGTCTCCAGTTGGCGGCGGCGATGCGCGGATCCTCGCCGGCGCCCTGGTTGGGGATCTGCTCGACCTGCATGCGGTTGAGCGACTGGACGAAGGCGTAGCGGTGGCGCTCGACCTGATCGAGGAAGTCCTGGTGACTCTCGACGTCCGTGCCGGCCAGGCTCATCGAGGCCTGGCGCAGGGCGATCACCGGGCTGACGGCCCCAAAGCCGCGCACGAAGCGGTTCTGGGCCTGCTCGCGGGCGAAGGCCTCGCGGGCGTAGCGGTCGAAGAGCTGGCTGGTCAGGCGCTCGCCCTCCATGCCGACCAGGCCGGCCCATTGGACGGGGAGGTCCTCGACGCGCCGGACGCCGTACTGGGCCAGGGTCCTGGCCTTGAAGGCCGAGAAATAGGGATCGTCGGGGTCGTGGCTGTCGCCGATCTTGCTGAGGTCGGCGTGGATGGCGATGTCGGTCTCGATGCGGGTCAGCGCCGGCAGGCGCGCCGCCGCCCCGGACAGGGTGCGCGGG
>NZ_AKKF01000003.1 GCF_000281955.1 Caulobacter sp. AP07
AGAAGTCCGGCGCGCCCAAGCTCCTCGAGCGCTGCACCCTGCCACTGACCGGGGCGGGCGTCGTCGATCTGCTGATCACCGAGCTGGGCGTCTTCGACATCAACCGCGGCAAGACGCCGATGCGTCTTCTGGAACTGGCCCCGGATGTCACGTTCGACGAGTTGCGCGAAAAGACCGACGCCTGGTTCGCCCTGCCTCAGGGCCTGACGCCGTGACGCCTAGAACGGGCGACCACCCGCGTCATCCCGGAGCGTAGCGCGGGCGACGCGGGCGCCAGGTCGAAGGCCCTGGCCTGGGCCAAACCGCGATCGAAACCCAGGCCGCGCGGTCGCGGCCTGGATCAGCCGTCTAGGCGAGCGTTTCGATCTGGTAGTCGCCGTCCGACCACCCGTTCACGCGCAGCACCGACTCCAGGACGCGTCCGGCCGGCGCCCGCCGGATATAGGCGACGATTCCGATCGCCTGGCCGATGGCGCGATAGGGCACGGTTCGCGACACCTCGCTGATCAGATCCTCGAGCCGGCTGAGCGCCTCACGGGCGCTGTTGGCGTGCAGGGTGGCCAGCCCGCCGGGGTGGCCCGTGTTCCAGGCCTTGAGCATGTCCAGGGCGCTGCCGTCGCGAACCTCGCCGATGACGATGCGATCGGGGCGCAGACGCAAGGCGGCGCGCACGAGATCGGCCATGGTCACCGGCGGGTCGGCGCGCTTGGTCAACAGGGCCAGTTGATCCAAGGCCGAACACTGCAGTTCAGGCGTGTCCTCGCCGATGACCACCCGATCGTCGCGAAAGGCCGGCAGGGCCAAAACCGCGTTGGCCAAGGTGGTCTTGCCCGCCCCGGTGCCGCCGGCGATCAGGATGTTCTCACGCTCGGCCGCCGCCTGGGCCAGCACCCGCGCCTGCGCGGGCGTCATGATCGCCTGATCGACATAGTCCTGCAGGGTGAAGATCGCCTCGGGGCGTTTTCGGATCGAAAAGCAAGGCGCGGCCGCGATCGGCGGAAACACCCCCTGAAACCGCTCGCTGGTCCGCGGCAAGGTCGCGCTGACCAGGGGCTGGTCGCGCGTCACCACCTCCCCGGCATGGTCGGCCACCAGGCGCAGGATCCGTTCGGCGTCGGCCGGGGCCATGTGCTGGCCGCTGAACGCCCTACCCTGGCCGATCCGCTCGATCCAGATCGCGCCGTCCGGATTGACCATCACCTCCACGACCTTCGGTTCGGCCAGGGCCGCGGCCAGCACCGGCCCCATGGCCTGACGCAGCGCCGCGTTCTTGCGCTCCAGCGCCTCGTCCGACCCAGGCCCCATGCTCAATCCTCCGCGTTGTAGATCAGGTCGACGATGCTCAAGCCGTCGGAACAGGCGGCCGAGACCGCGTTCTGAAACGGCCGCAGGGGCGCGGCGTAAGGCTCGACCGCCGTCACTCCGAGCCAATCGATGGGCGGCGCGCCCGGCGTGTCCAGGGTCTCGCGGGTCTGGACGAACCGCGCCCGCTCGCCGTGGAAGAAATCGCGCGTTCGGGCGGCGAACAGCGGCTCGTCGAAATAGCGAATCTTGTCGGCCAGGAACGGCTTGGCGTTGTTGACGAACAGGAACTGCTTGTCGCCCGGCAAGGCCCGGACATCCTGCTCGGCCAGGACATAGCGTTCGACCTCGGCCTGGTTGCGGCTGCGGTGGCCGGTTCCAAACACCTGTCGCGGATCGCTGAAGCTCTCGCGCATTTCCAGCGACCGGCCGGCCCGCTTGACGATGCGCTCGATGCTGCCCGGTTCGGAGGTCGCGAAAGCGGCCGTGACATGACAGTTGTCGAAGATCGAGGTGTGCACGCCATAGTGCTTGAAGACATCGTTGAAGCTCTGGCAGATCAGGTGGGCGGAGATCCCGTAGCCGGCCATTTCGCCCAGGGCGTTCTCCAGGAACGGCAAGGCGCCCAGCTTGGGAAACTCGTCGAGCATCTTCAGCAGCCGATGGCGCTTCCGGCGGCCGCGGCTGTCGGCGTCGATGGTCTCCATCAGGCTGTTGAGGCTCTGGCGCAGCATCACCCGCACCAGGAAGGCCAGACGATCGGCATGGGCCTGGGGCGTGATCAGATAGAAGCTGACCGGCGCCGGCGCGCAGACCAGGTCGCCGATGCAGAAGTCCGACCAGGCGGTGGCGTTGGCCACCAGGGGATCGGCCCACAGGGCCAGGGACTTCTGGGCGGTGGCCAGCACGCTGGAGCGCACCCGCGGCTCCATGCTTCGGAAAGCCGTGGCCCCCAGCCAAACCTCCGGATGGACCTCGGCGATCGTCCGGCCCTCGGCGTCGCGCGCCAGGCCGTCGGCCGCCTCGCCATCGGGGCGCCAGCGATGCTTGGTCCCCAGCATGGCGTCCAGGGTCGGCTCGATGTCGATCAGCATCCGCCGGACATAGGTGAGGTTTTTCAGGTCATCGGGGGCTGTGTAGAGGGCGTGCAGGATCACGCCGGTGAAGAAGTTGGCCGCGCTCTGGTCGAAGAAGTCCAGATTGCCCTGCTTGAGCCCGATCGGATCGACCAGGATGCCGACGATGTTCTGGATGTCGGCGATCTCCATCGGTCCCTTGCGCACCTCGAACAGCGGGTTCCAGCGGGCGGTGTTGGGATCGGTCGGCGCGAAGAAGAAGGTGTGGGAGAAGCGTCGCCGATGGTCGGCGGTGATGTGCCAAAGCTCGCCCTTGCGGTCGTAGACGAACAGGCTCTCGGGCCAGGACAGCACCGTGGGGACCACATGGCCCGCCCCCTTGCCCGAGCGGGAAGCGCCGACGATGACGCAGTGCTCCACGCCGGTGAAGCTGAGCAGCCGGCCCTTGAGCCGCCCCAGCACCCGCCCGACCAGGCGGTCGCCGTGGATCAGGCCCGCGGCCCTGGCGTCCATGAGCTGACCCCAGGCCCCGGCGCCGAACGGCTTGGGCCGGGCGACGAACCGCCGCGTGAGGGCCGCCACGACCAGCAGAGGCCAGATGAACACGCCAAGCCCGATCAAGGCCGCCTGGTCGAAGGCCCGCGGATAGTCGGCGGCGTAGCGGCCATACCAGGCTAGGATCGACCATGGCGGGTAGATTCGCGCCGCGCCGAGCCGGCCCCAGCCGTCGCCGAACGGTCGCGGATAGTCAAAGATCAGGCCGGCCGCCTGGGTGGCGGCCCACAGCGCGGCCAGGACCAGGGCCAGGCTCAACGGGACGAGCCAGCAAGCCTTGCAGGTCGCGCTCATGCCCAGGCTCCGAGAAGGGCCTCAGCAGAGCCGAGCCGCGCGCGCTTGCCAATTCCGGAGTTCTCCAGGGTACGGACGGCGTCGAGGCGACAGCGATGAGTTCATGGCTTCCGGCTGAGCCCTTCCGAGCCGCGCGGCCGCCGCTCGCAACGCCGGAACGGGCGAGGCTTCGGGACCGGTCCGTATCACGCCTCGGCCTTGGAAAATCGCCAAGTCGTTGATCCGACCCGTGAAAAGCACGCCCTCTGACGCGCCGCCATGGCCGTTCCAGATCCGGAACGATGCCTCCGCCTTTCCAGCCCAGTCCTCGCTCTGGGTTCGCTGGCGCCGATGATATTGGCTCAGGCTCCGCCAGGCTGGCCGCCTCCCCATGGCCGACCGGCGGCAGTGGAGATGAGACTCATGTTGAAGAAGATCGCGACAGTGTTCGGGGCGGCCGCGCTGGCCGCATCGATGATGGGATCGCCCGCATCGGCGCAAGTCGGCAAGGACGGCGGCCCGACCGGCGCCTTCACCTATTCGCCCAGCCCCGACACGGCCGCCGTCCAGCGCCAGGCCAAGGCCGTGGTGGAACGCTATCAAGCCGGGCTGAACGGGGCCGACTTCGCCGCCATATCGCGCGAATACGCACCCGATGCGGTCGCGGAATGGAACAATAAGCAGACCGTGGTCGGCGTCGCCGCCATGCGTCCGTCCTACGAGGCGATGTTCAAGGCGATCAAGTTCGACACCGACTTCCAGTACGATGCGGTGGACATCCACGGCGACATCGCGATCGTGCGCACCCACCACCCGGTCGGCCAGGCCGAATTGCTTCTTGCCGATGGTTCCCGGAAGCTGGATTACAACCGCGAGGTCTTCGTGCTGAAGCGGACGGGGCCAGCCTGGAAGATCATTCTCTACAGCTTCAACACTCAACCCCGCCAAGGCGAACAGTAGCCGCCAAGGCCTGGCGGGCCCGATCGGAGACGGGATGCGGATCAAGGACGGCGGACATCTCGATCTGAACGACATGCGTCTGCTGATGAAGGTCGCCGACCATGGCGGCTTCACCGCCGCCTCGATCGCCACCGGCGTGCCCAAGTCGACGCTCAGCCAAAGGGTCACCGCGCTGGAGCAGGCGGTCGGCGAGGCCTTGCTTCGCCGCTCGTCGCGCAGTCTGTCGCTGACCGAAGCCGGCGCGTTGGTCTTGCGGCACGCCCGCCGGATCGACGCGGCGGCGATCGAAGCCGAAGACGCGCTGCGCGGCATGGAGGCGGCGACGGGGACGCTGCGGATCAGCAGTTCTGTGACGCTCGCCCAGTTCGCCCTGGCCCCGCTGTTGCCGCGCTTCCTGGCCGACCATCCTGGCGTCTCGGTGCGGGTCGAAGCGACCAACCGCTATGTCGACCTGATCGGCGAAGGCTACGACCTGGGCCTGCGGGCCCATGCCGCGCCATTGAAGGACTCGGCGCTGACCATGCGCACGGTGACCACCATCCCTTGGACGATCGCCGCATCTCCCGACTATCTCGAGATCAACGGCGAGCCCGAACGGCCTGACGACCTGGCGCGCGCCAGCACCCTGCATTTTGGACCGATCGATATCGAACCGCGATGGACGCTGGCCGCGCAGGGCCAGACGATCGAGGTGAAATTGTCGCCCCGGCTTTGTTCGAACGACATGGCCGCGCTCCACATCGCCGCGCGGGCGGGCGCGGGCGTCGTCGCCTTGCCGCGATATGTCCTGAAGGCCGATCTCGCGTCGGGCGCGCTGCGCCCGTTGCTGCCGGGCTGGGAAATGAGCCAGGCCGCGCTCAGCATCCTCACACCGCCCCGGGGCCAGTCCTCCCGTGTCGCGAAACTGTTTTCCGACTATCTGTTCGGCGCCCTGACGTCCGTCATTCACCCCACCGAAGCCGGCCTATAGCCGCCATCGGCGGCCTTTCGGATGGGCGGGGCGAGACCCGGCGGCGGTCCGCGGCTGGATCCGATCTTGGCGCACCGCCCGTGCGATCCAGACAGATCCCGTCCGACGTCTCAGCCAACATCATCGGACATGGAAATCGACAGGAACCACCACCTCGACCGGATCACCCGGCACCTCGTCGGGCGGCGGCGGCATGGGCGAAGCTCGCCGCACGGTAGCCAGGGCCTCGTCGTCGAGCAGCGGATAGCCCGCGCTCCGCGCGACCCGCACGCTGAGCACCGACCCGCGACGGTCCACGGTGAAGACGACGAAGACCACCCCCTCCTGCCCCACGCTCTGGGCCCGGCGGGGATAGCGGCGATAGGCCTTCAAGCGGCCCAGCAACAGCCCGCGCCAGGTCACCGCCACGCTCTGGTCGCTGGCCGCCGAGGTCCGGGTGGCGGCCAGCACCGGGGCCGGCGGCGCGGCGATAGACGGCGGCGCCGACGCCTCGCGCCGCGTCGAGGCCTTGGCGGCCACATCGTTCGAAGGGGATGCGACGCGCTCGGAATGGGCCGGTAGAACGCCACGTATATTGGGCGGTCGTTGGGTCTCGCGAACCGCCGGCGTCTCAGCCGACGCCGGACGGTCCTTGGCTTCAGGGCCTGGCGGGCGCTCGTCCGCGGGCCGGGCAGGCGCGGTCGCGGTCGCAGCGAGTTCGACCATGATCGCCTGGATCGGTTCGGCGGGAGGCGCCGGGCGGTCCAGGCGCAAATAGGCGCCGGCCGCCAAGATCAGATGCAGCGTCACGGCGACACAGAGCGCCAGGCTCCAGCGGCGCATCGCCGCCTTCCTTGGCGGATCGTCATAGGGAATTTCGAGCACGACCGACGGCGGCCTGGCGACCTGCAGCATCAAAACACCCGCTCAAGTTTCAGGCTCGCCGCCACCTTCTCGTAGGAGAACAGCCAGTCGATGCTGCTGGCGACCTTGGCGTATTGCACCGTCAGGCTGGGCGTCAGGCCGACCATCTTCAGGCGCGGCGCGCGGACGATCGCGGTGACAGCTTGCTCGTCGTCGCGGCGGCGGGCCTCCAAGGTCTCGTTGACGGCATCCCAACGCTTGCGGCGCACCGAGGCGAAGACGTTGGCGTTGAGGCCCGCGAACGTCGGCGTGACAGCGCCCAGCCGCAAGCCTGCCTGTCGATAGGCGTTGACCGGCTGGTCGGCGTCCTTGTCCGCGAGGTCGAAGCCGCCGAACACCGTCCAGCCGTGCTTGAGGCCGCGCAAGGCGGTCAGGAACAGCGAGGCCTGCGCCCCGTCGAGCGGGGCGAAGGCGGCCTGACGATAGCGCAGGACTTTATAGTCGCCCTCCAACTTGATCAGGGTCGATGGGCCGAAGGCGCGGCTGAGCTCGATATGGACGCCGGGCGCATCGTAGAGTCGTTGGGCCCCCAGGGTCCCGATATCGAGCGACGGAGCCACCCCTAGGGCCAAGCCCGCGGTGCGATAGTCAAAGCCCGCCTGGGCGATCAGGGTCGCCTGGCTGTAGGCGCCCTCTTCGGGATAGAGCTCGCCATAGGCCAAGGCCCGCAAGCTCAGCCCGCTGGATCCCCGCAGCGGCATGCGGCGATTGAGGGCGGCTTCGAAACTGACGCTCGCCGCCCCGAGGGGATCGGGGGTCTTGCGGTCGAAGAAGCAGAGCCCGTCGGGACCGGGCAGCAGGCAGGCATAGCTGCCGGAGGCCTGGTTGATGTTGCTGTTGTAGCCCGGTCCAAGGGCCAGCGAACCGCGCCAGGCGCCACGCTGGCGCAACGCGGCGACAAAGCCCTCCACGCTGCGGCGCACGCCCGCCCCACTCGGCTCGCTGGTCGGCAGATCGGCCAGGATCGCCTGGAAGGCGGACAGGGCCTCGCGGTCGTGCTGGTTCTCGAACAACACCCGGGCCAGTTCGATCCGGCCCGGCATGAAGTCCGGTTTCAGCGTCAGCAACTCGCGCAACGCCCGTTCGGCGGCGCGCAGGTCGCCGTCCTGGCGGGCCAGCAGGCCCTGGGCGTAGCGCACCAGCATGGGGTCGCGCTCGGGAAGGGCGAGATAGGCTTTCAGGAACCGGCGAGCGTCTGGCCACTGGCGACGCGCCAGCGACAGATACAGCGCCTTGCCCACATCGTCGGCGCCGGGACCCACGGCGTAGGCCTGACCGTCGATCACCAGCACGGCGGGCGAGGCCTCTTCCAGAGTCTTGGCCTCACGCTCCGCCGCCTTGCGCGACAGATCCTGGTTCAGGCGCAGACGGGTGTCGTCGTCGCTTTGGGCCCGCGCCGCTCCGGCCAGGGCCAGCAGGGCCAAGGCCGCGCAGCCGGCGGCGATGCGGATCGGGAAACATTTGGGGCGGGTCATGGCGGGCGCGACGCGAACACGGCTTTGGGCGGAGGCTTTCGCCCCCGCCCATCGCGTCTCGCGTCGTTGGCGTCCTAGTTCTTCGTGCCGCCGAAGGCGGTGTCATACTGGCTGTTGCCGCCGAAGGTGACGAGGCCCGCCAGGGCCGCGGCGTTGGCGCCGAAGAACTGGCCGCTGACGCTGCCACCCGAGGCCAGGGTGGTGGACTGCGTCGCCGTGGCGTTGCTGGTGGTGCTGGCGATGTTGGCGCCGGAGATGCCCACCGAGCCGATGTTGACCGTGTAGCCGGTCGAGGCGCTGGCGATGCTTCCGCTCAGGGTGCTGGCGCCGAAGTTGGCCGTGAAGGTTCCGGTCAGGGGGCCGTTGGCGGCGTAGCCGCTGATCCCCTTCACCGCATAGGTGGCCGAACCCGTGGTCGGGACCGTCGTGCCGGTGTTGTCGCCGACATAGTAGACGGTGTGGGTGCCGTCAGCGACGTTGGCGGTGTCCGACCATTCGCCGAAATAGAGGTCGGCGTTGCTGACCTTGGCGAAGTTGAACACGCCCATGCCGTTGTGGCTACCGGGGGCGCTGGAGGGGCTGTTGATGGTGGTCACGCCGTTGACCGGCGGGATCGAGGCCTGCAGGCCCGCGAAGTCGACGTAGCTGGAAAGGCCGATGCCGGCGACGGCGACGCCCGGCTTGCCGGAGGTGTGCGGACCGGCGTTGATGGTGCTGGTTCCGACCCGCAGTTGGGTCGTATCGGTCGATTGGCCGACGATGGCGGCCTGGGCGACGCCGCACAGGGCCAGGGCGGCGATGGGCGCCAGGATCAACGTCTTGAAGGTCGAACGGGTCATCTCGTCTTCTCCGATGTTGTGGTGTTGGGTCTAGGCATCCAGCGGTCGCCGCCACGCCGGGGAATTCCGGCGCGCGAAGGCCGTGAATTTCGTCAATAGCGGGCGGTCATGCTGAGCTTCAGCGTGCGGCCGGGGGCCGGCTGGGCTGTCCGCGTCAGGGGATCGGTGTAGTAGCGATCATTGAGGTTCGTGCCGGTCAGCTCGAAACGGATCTTGTCGTTGAGCTTGAAGTTGGCGTAGGCGTCGACCGTGACGATCTCGCCCCAGATGTAGGGGGTGTTGGAGGCATAGCCATCGACACGAGACGCCCTCGGCCCACCGATGAAGCGTTCCAGCTCGGGATTGTCGTAGGCGCTGTAGTAGGCGCCGCGCAGCCCCACCTCGAGCCGCCGCTGCAAGAAGCGGCCGCCGAGATTAAGGTAGACCGAGTCCTTCGGCGTGGCCTGGGTCAGCAGATAGCCGCCAACGAAACCGTAGTTGACGCAGTCGGGCACGACGCCCGTCATCGGCGCCTTGAGGATCGCGGCCTGGGCGTCGCAGGCCTTGTTCTTGAAGCTGTGCGAGGCGCTGAGGTCGGCGAACAGGCGGCCATTGTCGTAGCGGGCCTGAAGTTCCAGCCCCTCGATGATCTGCTTGTCCAGATTGCTCAGCACAAGCTGCGTGCTGCGCTCGATGACGTTGCGGGTCCTGTTGTGGAAATAGGTCAGCTTGACGTCGGCGCGCTGGCCGTCGGGCAGCGACAACAGGCTCGACAGGTCGTGGACATAGGCGATCTCCCAGGTGCGGGCGTGCTCGGGCTTGAGCGGCTTGGCCGGGGTCGAGGCCGAAAAGCCGATCGTGCTCTCGAACATGCTGGGGAAGCGGTAGGCCTCGGCGTAGCGGACATAGGCCCGCGCATTGGACGTGAAATTGAAGGTCGCCGAAGCGACCGGCGCCCAGTCGTCGCCGCGCTTGGTGGCGCTGGTGGCGGTGACCGGCGCCTGGTTGATGATGGCCGAGCAGTAGCCGGTGGCGTTGGCGACGCTGGTCAGGAAACCGTTGACGCAAGGGTCGGTGGCCCGGGTGTAGCGGCCCTCGCTGTCGCGCGGCCAGGGAATCGTGTTGTTGACGGTGCGGCCGTTGACCAGGGTGCGGTAGATGACCTCGGCGTCGGTGAAGACGTAGTTTGTAAAGACAATGCCCTTGTCGATCTGCTCGGCCAGGAAATCGTCGAACGCCCAGTAGTGCGAGTAGCGCGCGCCCGCCGCCAGGGTGATCTCGGCGGTCGGCCGCCACTCGAAATTGGCGTGCAGGTTATACTCCTCGCGCCGACCCGCGCGGGGGTACTGCCGCCAGCCGTCGAACGTGCCGTTCCAGACGTCCGGCGAGCTCAGCTTCTCGTGCTGCCAGTCGCCGGCCAGGACCAGGTCCAGTTGGGGAGCCAGGCGCATCTTGTTACTGGCCGACAGGCCGTAGCGATCGTTCTTGGCGTTGGCGAGGGCGGTGTCCTTGAGGATCGGGTTGGCGGCGTTCTGGGCCCAGTTGGGGAAGCCGCCGGCGTTGTAGGCGTGGCTGTTGGTGCGGGTTAGCCACAGCGTGGTCTTCAGGTCGATCCACCGGCCCTGAGGCCAGAGGCGGTAGTCGAGATTGTAGGCCGTGGCGTGGACCTCGCTCAGCGGCCACTGCACCTTGCCCATGCCGTTGGAAGTGGTGGAGATGATCCGCGAGGGCATCACCTCGCCATAGGTCGTGACGCTGTCGCGCACGCCCAGTTCCAGCGCCTGGCGGTCGCTGATCTTCCACACCAGCTTGCCCAGCCACGAGCTCATCTCGCTGGAGGTGTTGGGCGCCTCGTTGCCGGGCTTGTAGTTGAAGGCCAGGCGCTTGAGCAGGTCCTGGGGGCCGGAGGGGGTGGGCAGGTTGGTCTGGCTGTAGAAGTCCGCCTCGGTCTCGCCGGCATAGTAGTTGCCGCGCTCGCGCCAGGCATAGGCGGCCAGCCACTCGATGGCGTCGGTACGGCCGGCCACGGCCATTCGCGCCGACCGGTCGCCCAGCGACAGGGTGTCGTTGTCGCTGGCGGTCTTGGGCGTCACCTGGACGTAGGGGTCGTCATAGGGGCTGCTGGGAAACCCCACCACGCCGGGCGATCCGGGAAAGCCGGGCACGTTGCGATAGTCCTGGCCGGTCAGCAGGGTGGGCAGGCGCGGCTTGACCGAATTATTGCCGCCCTCGACACGAACCTCGGCGCCATAACGCTGGCCCTCGCGCAGGATGTCGTCGGGCCTCAGGGTGCTGATGATCACGGCCCCGCCGGTCGAGCTATGGACCCCGCCGGTGAGGGACGGACCTTTGAGAACCTGCAGGCCGCCGATCAGGCTGGGATCGATATAGCTGCGGTTGTTGGCGCCGTTATAGCCGCGCCAGACCGTCAGGGCCTGCTCGCCGCCGTCGATGATCACCGGCACGCGCCCAGGTCCCTCGACGCCGCGCACGTTGGGGTCCAGCGCGCCGCTGTTGCGCGCGTCGCCGCTATAGACATTGACCATGCCCTTGAGGACGTCGGCGGGGCTGACGCCCTTGTAGCGCTCCACCGTCTCCCGGCCGGCATAGGTCGACGCGCCGTCGACGTCGTAGACCCCGTCGTAACCCAGCGCGTCGCGGGCGGTCTGGACCGCGTCGCCGCCGACCGCGCCCTCGACCTGCAGGGCGTCCGTGACGACCGCCCCCCGCTCTGCCGCCGGCGCGGCGTCGAGCGTGACCACGCCCGGACGCACCTCGCGCCAGGTCAGGCCGCTGCCCGCCAGCAGGCGCGAGAGAATTTCGCCCTGGCTGAAGCGCCCGCGCACGGCCGGCGCCTTGCGCCCGTACGGGGCCTCGGCGGCGTAGACGACCTGGATCTTGGTCTGCAGCGAGAACCGCGCCAGGGCCTGGGGCAGCGGCTGGGCGGGAATGGCGACCTCATAGGTCGCCGGCGCCTGAGCCATGACGGCCGTCGCGCCCAAGACCGCCGGGCTGGCCAAGGCCAACGCGGCCCAAAAGGAGAGCCGCACGCGGGCGCGCGCTTGGCGGCGGGGAACTTTCGGCGTCATCATCGTCGGGATCGGTCTCGTCTCGGGCGTCGCCGCTATTGCGATCAATACGCATTTGCATCTTATAGAAACTAAGACGAAACCCGACTGCGAGATCCCCTAGCGGGCCCGCCGGCTTTTTTTGAGCGCCACACGAAGGCCCCCTGCCGGATCGTTCAATAGATCAGGACAAACCCGCCCAGGCGCGCGGCGCGCAGGCCTAGCGAGGCCGTCAGGGCGTCGAGCGCGGCGTCGGGCTGGCCGATGTCAAACGCTCCCGAGACCAGCCTGCGTCCCGACGCTTCGCCGCGCAAGATGATCCGCCCGCCACGATAGCGGTCGATCTCCTCGACCACCTCGGCCAACGGACGGCGATAGACGACGAGGCGGCCATGACGCCAGGCGTCGATGGCGGCCGGATCCTCCAGGACCTGGGCCAGGGGCGTGGCGTCGCCCAGCCAAGCCCCCTGCCCGGCCCGCACCACCGTCGCTCCCCGTGCGCGCGCCGGCTCGACCCGCACCGCGCCGCGCAACACGCTGACTTGCGCATTCTTTCCGCGCAGTCGCACGTCGAAGGCCGTGCCGAGCACCTGGGCCCTGCCCGCCCGGCTCTCGACGATGAAGGGGCGGCCCGGATCGTGGACCACGTCGAAGAACGCTTCGCCTTTCACCAGCCGCACCTTGCGTTCCCCATTCCGATAGCGGACGTCCAGCACGGTGTCGGTGTTCAGCGTGACCTGACTGCCGTCGGCCAGGGCCTGGCGACGCATGGCGCCGACCACCGTGGAAAGACGCGTCCCGTCGCGCGGTCCCTGGATGAACTGGCCGCTCCCGATGGCCAGCACCACGCAGGCCGCCAGCCCCGCGGTGATCGCGACCGCGATCGGCGCCCGACGACCGGGACGAGCCGTCGTTTCCCGCACGCGCCTCGGCCGCGCCCGGTCCGGCCCGAGCGCCAAGTCCATCACGCGCAGGACAGCCTCGGCCTCGGCCATGGCCAAGGCCCGGTCAGGTCCTTCCGCCAGCCAGGCGGCATGTCGGGCCAGCAGGGCGTCATCGGGCGTCTCGCGCAGCCGCAGCACCCAGCGCGCGGCGGCTTCGGCCAGGGCGTCTTCGTCGTCGACCTTCATCTTCATGCGGACTTGCGGTCCCTCCCGATGGAAAGACGAACCGGCGATCCCGCTCCCCCTAGTCTCACCCATCGCCGCGCGCGTCCCGCAGGCGCCGGCGGCAATGGGTCATGGCCCGCGCCAGATGGTTTTCGACCGTGCGCGACGAGATCCCCAGGCGATCGGCGACCTGCTGCATCGTCAGGTCCTGGCCGCGATAGAGCAGGATGACCGCTCGGCACTTGTCGGGCAATTCAGCGATGGCGGCCTGGACGATCGCCATCTCCTGGCGGCCGGCCAGAACCTGGAAGGCCGACGGCGTCTCGCTGCGCGCGTCCAGCGGCAGGTCTCCGGTCGACACGCGCCGGGTCTGGGCCGCCGCCTGCCGTTGCCGGTCGATGACCAGGTTGGCGATGAGCCGACGCAGATAGCTGATCGGATTGATGACGGTCGCACCATCGAAGCCTGGCGAGCGCATCAGGTCGGACAGCTTGATCCAGGCGTCCTGCATGACATCGTCGGCCAGACTCGCCGACCGGGCCTTGCGGAACGCAAAACGCCTCAGGTCGTCATAATGGGCCTCGAGCAGACCAGGCAGGTCCGGAGCCGTTCGCCGCTCGCCAGTTCGCCGCATCGCCCCGCCATGACGCATAAATATGCGAGTAATTCTCATTTGCGATGCACTGTCTACGCAGGACCGGCTCAAGCGTCAAAGCCGCGACCTTGGCGTCGACCGGTTTCTTCTGCGCCCTTGAGAACCATGAGCGGGCGCTGGCGACCTCCTTTCTTCCAAAACGGGGCCCAGACGGGTCGTACGACTAACGCTCAGGACCCAAACCGGGCGCTCGGCCGCGCATCAGGGCCAAGACCTTGTCCAACGCCGCTTTTTGGGCGGCTGGCGCATGGGCCTGGACGGCGTCGACGACGCGACGATCCACCTCGCGCACCGCCTGACCCACGCCCAGCCGCATCTGCGACGGCGCCACCATGGTCGCCTGGCCAAGCTCGCGGGCCACCATCAGCTTGGTGCGCGTGCGCGCGACATTGTCGATGCGCTTGTCGGCGCGCTTGATCTTGCGCTCCAAGGTTCGGGCGGCGCGACGCGCCTCTTCGGCGGCGTGCTTGGCCGGATCCAGCCGCGCGGCGATATAGGTCCGGCCCGCGTCACTGCGCAGCCAGTCGCGACGCACCGACAGGCGGACCTCGGCCAGGCGGTCGGCGACCCGCGCCCTGGCCAAGGCGTTGAGCTCGGCGTGTTTGGCCCAGATCATCCGCGCCGGATCGCGGATCCACCGCAGGAGTTGGCTGCGGCGCGCCCTCCCCTGCTCGATCCGATACTCGGTCCGGGCCAGACGGCGCTTGGCCTCGGCGCGGTGCGCCACCGCCTCGCCCACCACCTCGCCGGCGATCGCCCGCGCGGTCGGCGCGCTCGGCGCCGTCAGGCGCGACAGATCCCTCGCCCAGTTGGAGCGCTCGCGCACCATGGTCTGATGGATAGCCTGGAACTCACGGATCACCGCGTCGATCGGATAGGCCTGTCGCGGCAAGGCCTGGGCCAGGCCGTCCTCGATCTCACGGATCCTCGCCGGTCCTTCGCGCCGCTCGTCGTTGCGCCCGGCGATCGCGCGATTGATGTCGCCACGATCGGACGGCTCGCCCCGCCGTTCCATGCCCGAGGCCGAGGGGCCCAGGTGGATGGTCGGTTCGCGACCCTGGCCTTGGGCCGCCAGGCTCAGGTGGCTGACCTGCGCCGCGTCCGGGCCCAGGTGCTGGCGAAGATGCAGGTTCTGGACCTGCGCCCATTCCAGCCGCAGGGCCTTCACCGCGTCCGGATTGTCCCAATCTCGCGCCTTGAGGCCAAAACCTTCGGGGCCGACATGGCGCGTCGTCACCAGGATATGGGCGTGGTGATTTCGGGCGTCGCCATGGGCGTCGGGAGAGTGGATCCCGTAGTCGGCGATCATGCCCCGCGCCACCAGGCTTTCGGCGATGAAGGCCCGCACCAAGCCATGACGCTGCTCGTCGGAGAACTCGTAGGGTAACGAGATCAGGATCTCGCGGGCGACGCGGGAGTCGGCGCGCCTGTCGGCCGTCTCGGCCGCGTTCCACAGCCGCTCACGGTCGGCGAACGCGTCCGGCGCGGCGTCCGGCGCCATGATCCCGGAGAAGACCACCCCGCTCTTGGCGCTGTAGTCGAACAGCATTTCGAGGCGCTCGTCGTGAAGGCGCGTGGCCGAGCGATAGGCCGACGCCGCGACGGACGAGCGTCCCTCCACGCGCTTGATCGCCTGAACCTCGAGCCGAAACTGGGCCACCGCGTCCTTGCTCCATGCCTCGTCCCGGCCGATCGGCCGGGACGCTTGGCGCCGCGCCGCGCGCCGGATCGCTAAGGGGCTTGCCCCTTGGCTCGACGTCCCGGGCAACGCCCAGGATCGGGCGTCGAGGGGTGTCGGGCGCTCCCGACCGCAGGCGTTGCGCAGCAATGCATAACTGCGCCCTTGTCACTCTACGTCGCCAAGGGTTACCCTCCCCCTCACACGAAATCAAGCCGCAGCCCGTCGCTCGCACTCCGCCCCTCGTTTCGCCACCTGGTCCTTGCCCATGGATCCCGCCGACAAGCCCGTCCGCCGTCCCCGCCAAAAGCCGGAGTCCGAAACGACCCGGAAGCGTCGACTTCAGGCCCTGGCCGTGCGCCTGGCCGACCGCGAACATCGCGCCGCCACGGCCCTGGCCATCCTGACCGGGGCCCTCCCCCGCGCCCGGGGTCACGTCACGCCACTTGAGAAGATCGCCGACGAGACACGGCGTCTTGAGGTCTGGCGCGCCCGGGTCGAGCGGCTCGAAGCCCTGCTCGACCGCACCGAACGCAAGCGCGAGACCCGGGCCAAGATCGTGCTGGGCGCGACCCTGCTGGCCGAGGCGCAAGGTGATCCCGACGACCCATTGATGGCCCGGATCATGGAGATCCTCGACCGGCGGATCGACCGGCCGCGCGACCGTCTGGCCATCGCCGAAATGCTCGACCTGCCGCTGGCGTCGATCAAGGCGGCCGCGCCGGCGGAGCTGCCGGACTTCGACGCCTTGGCGCGGGCGGCGATCGCCGGCGATGAGGGTTTCGTCGGCGCTGCGCGCCGCTCCGGGCGTGGGCGCAAAAAGGGGGGACAGGCCCCCCTCCCCTAGTCGTCCGTCCAGGCCAGGATCCGGTCGATCGCCGCCTCGCTGTCGGCCTTGATCTGCTCGTAGCTGCGACCGGCCGGCCGGAAATCGAAGGCGAGCATTTCGATGTCGATATGGTCGAAACAGAACACCGCCTTCATCGCCGGATCGGCCAGGGCCTGGCGATAGAGGTCCAGGGCGTCCTGGCGATCATCGCTCCAACGACGGATGAACCCGCCGTTCAGCAGGTCCAGCCGCACGCCGTAACGCGGCTGGCCCGTTGCGACGTGCATGGCCCGCAGGTCCGCGGTGAAGGGATCTTCATTGTGTTTGACGATGACGGTCATGATCCTGATCTCCTCGACGACGCTCCCATCGAGCGCCTTGAAATCGAGCTCCATGTCGGGCCCCGGCCAGTCACCGGAGGGGTCGCGCAGCGGCCCTGGAGGGGAACCCGCGCAGCGGGTTGACGGGCTGGGTGACATGGGACGATGGGAAAAGGCGCCTCCAGGCTCAGTAGGCGGGGCCACGCCGTCGCAAGGCGACGGCGGCGAGATCTCGCGGAGATCTCGTCAGCCCGGCCGGGCCCAACGGTCAGACGTCGATCCGACGGCGCACGGCGCGTAGCGACCGCGCGCCCTGAGGATCGCGAGCGCGGCGTTCTCGGTCGGGCCGCCTTGCGCCGTGAGGCGTCGAAGGCCGTCCGGTCGCCCTTACCTGCGGACGGGAACGTGACGGGCCACGCCCGTCTTCGTCGCGGCGCCAAAAGGGCGACGGCGGGCTTGGCGGACGCCAAGGCTCAGCGGCCGACAGGGCGCTTCTACGGCCCTGGACAAAAAGGGGGGCCAGGCCCCCCAACTCAGTCGCCGACGTAGCCCTGCATGCGCAGCGCCACCCACTGATCGAAGAACCGATGGTCTTCCAGTCGCCCCTGGGCGTTGAGGTCGTCGCACCAGCGGATGACCGCGTCGCGCTCGTCGTCGGACAGTTTCGCCCAGGCCGCCGCTGTCGCTTCGCACCGAGCCACCCGTTCGGCGTACTCGGCCCGATGTTCCAACTCAGCCTGGTGATCCATCCAATCGACCACGTGGCTGTAAGCGTCGTCGCCCAGACGGATCGTTGGCGCCCGTCCGATACCGGTTTGAAGGAAGGTCTCAAGGAACTTGAACATGACGAGGTCTCCGCAGGGCCGCTCCCGGTGAGCGGCGTTGACCCGGCGGGACACGGCGGGGTCCCCTCCTGTCACCGGAGCGATCGCTCGCGATCGTGCAGGGGAACGGCGAAGCCGTTGACAGGTGGGGCGCCGTGACACGATGGGACGACGTCGCCACCAGTCTCAGTAGCCGTCGCCCCGCCGACGCTTGGGTCGGCGGCGAGCCCCGCTAGGGCGAGCCAGCGACGGCGGCCCCGCCCCGCCGCTAGGGTCTGGCCTCGACGATCCGGCCGTCCGCCAACACGAAGAGGCCCCGCGCCCCGACCGCCTTGGCCACGACCTCCGGGGACGCACCCTCCCCGCCCCGGCCGCCCGCCGGCACGAAGATGGTGCGACCGGCCTGGTCGCTCGGCGAAATCGCGCGTCCAGTTCCGCCGGCCATCCGCGGATAGAAGGCGTGGTCGCCGATCACCGCGCTGGGCGCGGCCCCGCCGAAATGCACTAGACCCGGCGAGACGGTCCCAGCCGCCGCGCGCTCGGCGACGATCCTGGGATTCTGGAAATAGAGCGCGCCGCCGGTCAGGTCCGGCAGCCGTCCCTCCAGGGCGAGATTGAGGATGGTGTCGATCCGGGCGCGCTGCGCCCGCCCCGCCGCCGGCAAACCTCGCCAGTCGCCGCCGGCGCGCATGACCGGCTCGAATTGGCCCCGCGCATTGACCACCTGGTCGACGCTGTCGCCCCAGACGCCGGAGGCCAGCCGGTTGAGGATGGTGTAGACCACCCCGGCCAGCCCGCTGTCGCCCTGCCCCGCCGCCTCGGCCAGGGTCACCCGGGCGATGGCGTCGCGGGCCGACGGCGTGTCGACCAGGACGCGCAGCCGACCCACTACCCCAGGCGACGCCGAGACCGTCGGCTGCGCCTGGACCGGGTGGGGCGCCATCGCCGCGACGAGGCCCAGGGCGACCCAGCCGACCGCGGCTGTAAGATCCCCGGCCCTCATGACGGCCTCGATGGGCCGGGCGACGCCACCAAGGCTCCGAGCGGCTGATAGACGCCGATGACGTCGGTGCGACGCACTGGACCGTAGTAGCGGCTGTCGAAACTGTTGGGGATACGGGCGGAGAACACGAAGTACTCGTCGCGGCGCAACTGGCGACAGCCGCCCCACTGGGGCAGCGGCCGTCCCCGGCGATCAGTCCGCGCGATCGCCGCCAGGATGCGGCCATTGATCGCCAGGTGCTGGGCGGCGGCGCAGACCGCGTCGCCCTCCCCGGCCCGGATCGTCTTGAGGATGCTCGTGCGCGCCCGTTCGGGCATGGCCGCCCCGACATAGGGCCACGCGCCCGGCGGCGGCCGAAAGGCGATCACCTGGCCGACCGCTGGCTCGGCCGACACCCGGACATAGAACCCCAGGGGCTCGCTGGGCGAGGTGTTGAGCAGAAGGACAGGCGCGGAGAGCGCCGCCTGCGCCAGGGCGATTGGCAGCGGAAGTAGGCCGATCAAGGCGATGCGCGCGCGCCGGTGCATAGGGCAAGGCTTTCACGCGAACCGGCGCGCGACAATTCCGGAGAAATCCAGGGGCCTGACTGTACGCCCACGGTTCCCCGCGTTGCCAATGGGCAATCGAGCGAGCGTTCGGCCCATGGGGGTCCGTCACGTCTGGCGCCGTCGCCCAAGGTTTGCCGCCGCCTGCAAGCCGCTGGAAGGGCCGCTGAAGGCCCGGAACGCAGGTTTTCGGAGGAAGACCGCTCCCGACGACCGAGGTGGTCCTGAGACCTTTCGGCCGAGCGGGCGTCAAGGCCAGGATCTCGCGCCCAGGTGTCGCCGAGAAGAATGGGGATCTCACGGTCGCGGCGCCAAGGCGACCAGGGCCGGCGGTGGGCGTTCCCCCGCCCGCTTCCTGTCCCGAGCCGGGGGATCAGGGCCATCCCTTCTGGCCCTGAATTCCCGGCGGCGTCTCAGCTGCGCCGTTAGAGATAATGTTATGGAAGAAGTTAGTTAAGTTAAGGGCTCTTCGACCCCATAAATCTGACATGAAAACAATATCTTACCGAACCCCCGGGTGGGCGATAGACCGTGGATCGGTGTCTGATCCCCCGAGGGTGTGGTGGGCGTTACCCCGCCGCCGGCGTGGGTGATCCCCCGGCGCTGTCCACAGGCGGCGCTCAATCTTGCTCGGTGGGTGATAGACCGATGGTCCCGGTGGACCTCTGGTGGGCGAAACCCCGAAGGTTTCGACCCGTTTCCAGCCCCCGCGGGCCCCGGAGGACCGTTTCATCGGCCTTGGGAGTCCCGCGGTGGGTGAAACCCCGAAACTTGCCCCCTCCCCGCCCCCTGGCGACCCGGCCGGTGGGCGAAACCCCGACAACCGGGGCATTGTGCGGTGGGCGATACCCCGAAGGATGGCCGCCGAGCCGGTGGGCGAAACCCCGAAGGGTCGCGATCATCGTCCCGGAGTCGAAAACAGCGGTCAAAAACGCCGCCCGAAGCGGTTTTTAACCGTCTGTTTACCAATTTGGCGGGCGCCGAGGCGACTCTGGTGGGTGATAGACCGTCAGTCCGCGCCAGGCCGGAGGTTTAGAATTACGTCTCAACACCTTGATTTAACGTGATAAAATCAATCCAGGTGTGTGATAGACCGTTAGGCCTCGCCCGTCGGGAGGCGACGCTTGGCCCAAGGCTCCGAACGGCCGTCGATCTCGTCGGCGCGGCGATCTTCCCGCTCGCGGCGCGACAGCGCCGCGGTCTCGGCGTCCAGTTCGGCCTGCAGTTGGACGCGCTCGACGACGGACCGGCGGATGAAGCGCACGGCCTGACTGCCGTCGCCGGCGGTGACGAAGGCCATGTCGTATTCAGGCAACTCGTTGATCTCGACGATCTTGCGCAGCATCCGACTGAACTCTTTGGGCTCGCTGTCGGAGCCGGTCTTCTCGTGCAGCAGGCTGACCCGGCAGGTCCAGCCGTCGTCCTGGTCGCCGGCGTGCTTGCGAGCGATCCGGTAGATCGCCCGCTCCAGGCCGCCGGAAAGCTGGAAATAGTCGGGGTGCATGGTCAGCACCGACTTCTCGTTGATGATCCCCTCATAGACCCAGTCCGAGAGGGTGATCTTCAGGGCGATCGGCTTGTCGGTGATCGGATCGACCTCGACTTCCCAGCCGTCCAGCCAGCTGAACCGGCGGTCGCGGCCACGCTTGGCGCGGATCGAGGTGAAGATGGTCGTGGTCGCCAGACGGTCCAGGGCCGCCTTCAGGTCGTTATAGCCCTTGCCGCCGGTGTCGCGCTGGATCGAGCGCAGCAGGTCATAGGCGGTGACCTTGAGCGCGCGCGGCGGATCGTCGTTTCGCCCGTCGGCCTTGAGGCGGTTGAGGGCGCTGGCCGCCCAGATCAGGATGTCGCCGTCCCAGATCGTGGCCATGCCGTAGGCGGGCACGGCCTCGACCTTCACCGAGACCTCGCCGTCGGCGCTCTTGTACTCGATGGGCTTGAGGCGTTTGCGCTTCTGCAGCGAGAAGAACGGCCGCTCC
This sequence comes from Caulobacter sp. AP07, assembly GCF_000281955.1. Classification (GTDB taxonomy): domain Bacteria; phylum Pseudomonadota; class Alphaproteobacteria; order Caulobacterales; family Caulobacteraceae; genus Caulobacter. The sequence continues at coordinate 20,343 of NZ_AKKF01000003.1, forward strand.
ATCGTCTCGCGCTGATCTTTCAGGGAAAGATCGCGCATCAACGGGATGAAGAGGTCGAACTGGTTGTTGCGGTCCTTGGGGGCCGTCATGCGCCCTGCCCTACTCGAATGTTCAATCGACCTATCGCGATTCGCCCGGGCGACGGCTCGCGTCGCGATCGCGCCCTCCTGGCTGGGGCCCGGCGACAGCGAGACCCCGGCCAAATGCGCAAATGGGTATTTGCCCAAATCCACTTTTGCCCAGGATCTCGTTCCGCCGGCCTATTTGCGCACCCGCCGGCCGTCCGCCGGCAGGTTGGCCAGGTCGACGGGGAAGTCCTTGGCCGCCAGTGCTTCCAGGATCAGGTATTTCACGGTGACCCGTCGCCGAAGCGCCTCGAACTTCAGCGCCGTCGACAGCGCATCGTCGATCTCGAACTTGATCGAGGTGGCCCGCTCCGCGCCGCCGATCGCGACGGCCGGCGGCGCGCTTGGGACCGGTTTGGCGGCCTTGAGCTTGGGATCGGCCCTGGCGGGCTCGGCCCTGGCGGGCTCGGGCCTGACGGCCACGGGCGCCGGAGCGGCTGGCGCGGGCGGCGCAGGCTTGGCCACGGGCTCGGCCGCCGACTCGCCGCTGGACGCACGCCCAAAGCCAAGGTCGCGAGTCGCCTCCTTCAGCGCCTCGGTCGCGGCGCCGTCGTTGATGGGACGCGGACGCGGGGCCGGCTGGAACACCGGACGGGCGACTTTCTCGGTCATGCTCTTCCCTCCCCGCCTAAGCGGCCTGCGCCTGGGTGGCCAGGGCTTCCAGAAGTTCGGCCAGCACGGCGGCGACCTCCCGGCCGGCCTTGGGGTCGCCAGTGGGCCCGCTGGGCGTGTCGCCGGTGAAATGGATCTGCTGATAGGCCGCGCGCTGGATGATCTCGGTGCTCATCACCGGAATGTCGTTGTCGCGGATCTCCTGGCGCGCGTGGCTGGCCACCCGGCTGTTGAGCGTTCCCATCTGGCTGAAGATCACGCGCGCGGGGATCCGGCGCTTGAGCATCTTCTCGGCCCGACGAACCACCTCGTAGGTGCGATAGACCTCCTGGAGGTCCATGCCCGAGACCTTGGTCGGGATCAGCACCAGGTCGCTCTCGGCGATGGCGTAGGTGACCGACTGCGAGGCCGCGCCCTCCAGATCCACGAAGACCAGGGCGTACTGGCTGGCGGCCTCGGCGATGACGTCCTGAATCTTGGTCTCGTTGGACTCGCTGATCACCGTGACCTTGCAGTCGTCGCCGGCCCGAGCGCGCCAGGTGGCCACGTGGCCGTTGGGATCGCCGTCGACGATCGCGACCGACCCGCCCTGACGGGCGAAGGCGTCGGCCAAGCACATCACCAGGGTGGTCTTGCCCACCCCGCCCTTCGTCGAACAAACGCTGATGACCGCCATGACGCCGCTCCTCTATGGGGCAATGGGCAAATGGGGATTTGGGGAAGCCCGCTTTTGCGTAAATAACCGTATGGGCAATTGGTGAACAGGGTATTAACCCAAATGGGCAAATGAGGCTTCGAGGTCATGCGGAAACGCTCTTTTCCCCAAAAACTCAAAGCCTCGTTCGAGGAAACCCCCTTCTGTGGAAGATAACATTTGCCGATTTCCCCTTTCGGGCAAGTTCGTAAGTACGTATCTGAGTAAATACACTTTACCCCAAATGGGGCTTTGGGTATTTGCGGAAGCGCGGAACACCCCAAGATCCCACTTGCCCAAAATCCCGTCGCGATACCCGACGCCCCGGGAGGACGGACTAGCAGATTCCCCACTTCCCCATTTGCCCAATTCCACTCTTCCACGCTTGCGCCGCCAGCGCCGGCCTCGAACACGCCTTGCTGGCGGGGGCAGGGGAGGGGCCCTACCCGACTAGAGCCGCCAGGCGCGATAGCGCGAGCGGCCGCTGACCTCCATCAACGAGGCGCCCATGCTCGACAGGAGCCGACGGGCCGAGTGGCCGGCGACACCCAGATGCTCGGCGGCCATCGGCGCGCTGACCAGGGGGCGGGCCAACAACAGATCGAGCAGATCGGCCGACCGGTCGTGGGCGCGCCGACCGCCGATCCGCCTGAGCACCACCTGGCGCGCCAGTTCCAGGCGCCTCATCTCCGCCAGACCGGCTTCAGCACCCACGGCCATGATCTTCAGCCAATAGGTCAGGCGCACGATCGCGGGCGCCATGAAGCCCCGCGGCGGCTGCAGGTGGGTCCGCCGCGGGGTCTCCAGGCCCAGCAGGCTGGAGCGGGTCCGCCCGGACACGCGCAGCGACTGGGCGACCATCACCCCGCCGACATAGTTCTGGCGGGGGAGGGGATTGACCAGCCGCCAGCCCTCCAGGGCGGCGGCGGCGCGCAGCAGGGCCGGCGCGCTCTCCGGAAGACGATGTGTCCAGGCGATCCACTCCTCGACGGCGTCAAGCGGATCGGCCGTCTCGCCGCGCCCGAGCGCGCGAAGCTGGTGGGCGAGTTCACTGAGGAGGTCGCGGGCCTCGGCCGCGACGTCTCGAACGTCGGCGTCGGGCTCGGCGGGCGCGAGGGGGAGATGCGGCGGGTCGCTGCGATAGCCCGCCAGCCAGGCCGCGCCGGCGGCCGTCTGCAGTTCCGCGCCGACGCCGCGAGCCTTTCGCCGCGCCCGCACCAGGCCATAGGTGGCGCGCAGGGCCTGGTCGGGCAGGCGCGCATCCATCTGCGCGTCATGGAGGACCAAGTCCTCCATGTCGACGATCTCGCCGCTAACCCAGCCCCAGGCGTTGGCCTCGGCGAAGTCGACGCGCGCGGCCCAGCCCTCCGCGAAAGGGCAGGTCTGGGCCCGCGCATCCAGGCGGCTCACGCTGTCCTCGGCGCGCGCCAGGCCCAGAAACAGCCCCTCGATGGAAGCGTCCAACAAATCGCGTTTTCCCGCCAAAAACAGTGAGCATCAGTGACACACACTTTGTGCCATTAACTGTGCGTTACGCCAATCCGCGAAACGACCCGCCCCGGAGGTTGGACCTCCGGGGCGGGCGAGGCGCGATCAGGCCTCTTCGTCTTCGAGGTTGGTCTCGGGTCGGTCGAGCGACTTCAGTTCATGGCCCGGGCCGGCGACCACCACCTTGGTGAAGTAGTGTTCCTTGTCGTCCTTGTCGGTGTAGCGCTCGTTGCGGATCTCGCCCTCGACATAGACCTTCGAGCCCTTGAGCAGCGGCCGCGATTCCAGCCACTTGACCGTCCCGGGGCTCCAGATCTCCACCTGGTGCCAGGTGGTGAAGTCCTGCCGCTCGCCGCCTTTCTTGGTGTAGCGGCTGGTGGCGACCCGCAGCACGGCGACCTTCTTGCCCTTGGGGGTGGTGCGGATTTCCGCGTCGGCGCCGGTAAAGCCGATCAGTTGAGCCTTGTTCAGCATGGTCTTTCTCCGTCTTCCGCCGGGAAGGGCCCCGGCGGCCCGCGGTCCTTGCCGCGATCACGCGAACCGGCTGGGCGGGGAAGAGGGCAGGGCCAAAGCCCGCGAGCGCTGGAAACCGGGCTGCACGCCGCGCAGCGGAGGAAGGCCGGAGGGTCCGGCGATCGCGCCTGGCGCAGCCAGGTCGGCTTTGACCCGGCCCGCCCCGCCCTAGGGATGGCGTGATTGATCGCGCAGGACCGATGGCTCGTCCGGGGGCTCATCCCGGAAAGTCGATGCAAGACCCTGCCGAGCAAGGCGACGTCGGCGAACCCTCGACGCGGAGACCGCGCCGCCCCGAGGACGACAACCGGCCCCGCTGACGGCTGCCGCCGACCACCACGCCGGACAGGTCACGAAGGCGACGCCGCCCCGCGCCAGGCGAAGATCTGGCGTCCCACGCGGCTTGGCGAGATCGCCCCGTCCTCCAAGGGCTCGAAGGTCCACGGCGAGGCGAGCGGCCGAGCGCCGCCGATCCGCCGGAAAGACGCGCTTTTCCCAAGGCTGGTCGCGTCCCAAGCCTCGCGCGTCGCCCGCCCGTCCCCAAGCCCATCCCGAGTCCGAAGGCCCCGCGCGCGCCGCCCCGGAGGCCTCATCTCCAGAGCGGGCCGCCAAGCCTCAGGGAACGAATCGCCAACCGCTAGGACTCGTCGCCGAACCTCCATTCACCCCTAGATCTGGCGTTTCGTTCCACCTTCATTCTCTCGGAAAAAGACGACAGACGCGGCGGCTGACGCCGCCGCGCCTC
>NZ_AKKF01000004.1 GCF_000281955.1 Caulobacter sp. AP07
CCGGCGGCCGCCGCGGTCGCCGCCGGCGCGGCCGCCGGGGCAGGGGCGCCCTGTCCGAGATCAACGTCACCCCGCTGGTCGACGTGATGCTGGTGCTGCTGATCATCTTCATGATCAGCGCCCCGCTGCTGACCGCCGGCGTGCCGCTGGAGCTGCCCAAGACCGAGGCCGCCGCCCTGCAGAACCAGCAGGAGCCGGTGACCGTGTCGATCAAGGCCGACGGCGCGGTGTTCGTCGGCGAGAATTCCGTGCCGTTCGCCGACCTGGCCCCGCGCCTGACGGCGATCACCGGCGACGGCTACGACAAGCCGATCTTCGTGCGGGCGGATGGGAAAGCAAACTACGCCACGGTCGCCCAGGTGATGGCGGCGCTGTCCAACGCCGGCTTCAGCAAGATCAACCTGCTGACCGACACCGGCGGCCCGTCGTCCGGCGGGGCGGCCAAGGCTGACGGCGGCTCGGACGCGGGCGCCCTGCGTCCGGCGCAATGAGGTGATCGCGCGATGAGTCGCCGCGAGACCCGCAACAACATGTCCCCGGCCCTGATCGGCTCGGTGAGCCTGCACGCCCTGGTGGTCGCCGCGATCCTGATCGGGCCGTGGAAGCCGTCCAAGCCGGTGATCATCGGCGAGAGCGTGCCGGTGACCATCGTCACCGAGGGCCCCACCAACGTGCGCCCGGCCCTCGAAGCGCCCGAGGACCAGACGGCCCAGACCGAGGCGCCGACGCCCGAGGCCGACCCGCAGCCGCCGGCTCCGGTCCCCGCGCCCACGCCGACCCCCGCCCCGGCCCCGCCGAAGACCGCCCCGACCCCGACGCCGACGCCCAAGCCGCCAACCCCGAAACCGCCGACTCCCAAGCCGGCCAAGCCCGAGCCCGACTTCTTCGCCTCGCTGGAAAGGACCCTGGCCAAGACGCCCAAGGCGACCGGCAAGCCCGTGGCCAACGCCGCCAAGGGGCCGACCCGTCCGGAGACCGCCACCCAGGCCCGCCCGGGCGCCGGGGCGATGACCGGCCTGCAGGCGGCGGCGATCGCCGGCATGAAGGACGAGATCCAGCGGCGCTGGAACCCCAATTGCGAGGTCGAGGGCGGCGGCGCGGTGCAGGTCAAGGTCGGCTTCAAGCTGGCCACCGGCGGTCGCATCGTCGGCCAGGTGACGGCCGGCGACGCCGAGAAGTCGTCCGACCCGGTGGTCCGGGCGGCCGCCGAGCGGGCCATCCGCGCGGTCTACCAATCGGCGCCCTTCGAAGGGTTGCCGCCGGACTATTATGGCCAGCAACTCAATTTGAACTTCAAGGCGCGCGACGCTTGCGCGGCGCGATAGGGAGAACCCGATGAACCTGAAGCCCCTTCTTGCGGCGATGTCCGCCGTGCTGGCCATGAGCTGCGCCGCCATTGTCCCGACCGTGGCCCGCGCGCAGATCGAGGTCGACATCGACAAGGGCGCGGTCAAGCCGCTGCCGGTCGCCATCCCGGCCTTCTCGGGCGGCGGGCGCGGGGCCGACATCTCGCAGGTCATCAGCGGCAACCTCGAGCGCTCGGGCCTGTTCCAGCCGCTCAACGTCCAGGGCGTCGCCGACCAGCTGACCGACGTCAACGTCCAGCCGCGCTTCCCCGACTGGCAGGCGACCGGGGCCCAGGCCCTGATCAACGGCCAGGTGACGGTGGGCGCCGACGGCGTGCTGCGGGTCGACTTCCGCCTGTGGGACACCTTCAGCCAGCAACAGCTGCTGGGCCTGCAGTTCACCTCGACCGCCGAGAACTGGCGGCGGGTGGCCCACAAGATCAGCGACGCGGTCTATGAGCGCCTGACCGGCGAGAAGGGCTATTTCGACACCCGCGTGGCCTTCGTCGCCGAGAGCGGCTCGAAGATGGCCCGGGTCAAGAAGCTGGCGATCATGGACCAGGACGGGGCCAATCCCAGCTACATCACCGACGGCTCCTACATCGTCATGACGCCCCGGTTCTCGGCCACCAGCCAGGAAATCACCTACATGGCGCTGCGGCCGACGGGCTCCAGCATCTATCTGCTGAACCTGCAGACCGGCCGCACCGAGACCGTGGGCAAGTTCCCCGGCATGGTCTTCGCCCCGCGCTTCTCGCCGGACGGCACGAAGGTGGCGTTCTCGGTCGAGAAGGGCGGCAACAGCGACATCTACGTGCTCGACCTGCGCAGCCGCGCCTCGACCCGCATCACCACCGACCCGGCCATCGACACTTCGCCGTCGTTCTCGCCGGACGGGTCGAAGATCGTCTTCAACTCCGACCGCGGCGGCCAGGCCCAGCTCTATGTGATGAACAGCGACGGCAGCGGCGTGCGGCGCATCTCCTACGGTGGCGGTCGCTACACCACGCCGGTGTGGAGCCCGCGCGGCGACTTCGTGGCCTTCACCAAGCAGACCGGCGGCCAGTTCCACATCGGCGTGATGCGCCCCGACGGCGGCGACGAGCGCCTGCTGACCACCAGCTATCTGGACGAGGGCCCGACCTGGGCTCCCAACGGCCGGGTGCTGATGTTCTCGCGCGAAAGCTCCAGCGGCAATTCGCGACTGTGGACGGTGGACGTCACCGGCCGGATCCTGCGCGCCGCCGCCTATCAGGGCGCGGCTTCCGACCCGGCCTGGTCGCCGCTGCTGGACTGATCGACACGACTTCGCGGCAACCTTCGCCATAACCACGCGTTGCCGCCTTGTTGTTCATCCGACGTTCACGCGCCGGGTGAAACGAGGTGGTGGTGCGACAATCTGACGCCATTGTGAGGTCCAGGGTACGTTTTCGCGCAGCGTCACAAAGGCTTGGCGCGTAAGACGTATGAACCTTGGCCGTGGACTTGAGGAGAAACAGGATGAGCTTCGAAACCAACCGCGTCGTTAGACTGGCGCTGATCGGTCTGGCGGCCGCCTCGCTCGCCGCCTGCGCCTCGCGGCCGAAGCCCGCGGGTCCGGTGGCTCCCGCCACGCCGTCGCAACCGACGGCTCCGCCCTACACCCAGCCCGCCGTGCCGCCGTCGCCGGTGGACCAGGGCCCGCTGCCGGGCACGGTGCAGGATTTCGTCATCAACATCGGTGAGCGGGTCTATTTCGACACCGACCAGTACGACATCCGCAGCGACGCCCAGCCGACCCTGACCGCCCAGGCCCAGTGGCTGAACCGCTATCCGGCCGTGCGCGTGCGCATCGAAGGCAACGCCGACGAACGCGGCACCCGCGAATACAACCTGGCGCTCGGCGCCCGCCGCGCCAACGCCGTCCGCGAATTCCTGGTCGGCCAAGGCGTCTCGGGCTCGCGCATCGAGACCCTGTCCTACGGCAAGGAACGCCCGATCGACCCCGGCACCAACGAAGACGCCTGGGCCAAGAACCGCAACGCCCGCACCGCCATCACCGACGGCGCGCGATAATCCATAGGGCTCCCTTCCCCCTTGATGGGGGAAGGGCCGGGGTTGGGGGTGATACGGCGGTTCAGCTGTACGGCCGCGTCACCCCCACCCAACCCTCCCCCATCAAGGGGGAGGGCTTTTGTTTTCCCGCCGCACTTTTGTCCGCAACCGGGGCATAATCGCCGACATGAAGCTGAAAGCCGCGCTGCTCGCCTCCGTCCTGACCCTGGCTGTCGCCTTGCCGGCCCTGGCCCAGACCCCGCTGCCCGATCCGCTGGACGATCGCTCGGCCAAGCGGCTGGAGCGCATGGAAAAGGTGGTGCGCGAACTGCGGTCCATCGTCTTCCAGGGCCGCGACACCGGCAAGCCGGTGGTCGTGCAGCCGGCTGAGACCGACGCCCAGATCGCGGCGATGTCCGACAAGCTCAATGACCTGGAACAGACCCTGACCCGGCTGAACGGCCAGAACGAGACCCTGACCCACGACCTGGACCAGGCGCGCCGGGCCGGCGAGGCGCAGAAGACGCGCGCCGACGCCCTGGACCAGCGCCTGGCCGCCCTGGAAAAGAAGGTCGCCGACCAGGAGGCCGCCGCGGCCGCCGCCGTGCCGCCCCCACCCCCGCCGCCCTCGGCTTCGGCCGACCCGGCCCAGGCCTTCAAGCAGGCCCGCCAACTGCTGCTGGACGGCGACTACGGCGCGGCCGAACAGGCCTTCGCCGGCTATGTGGACGCCTATCCCGACAGCGCCAAGACCCCCGAGGCCCGCTATTGGCTGGGCGAGACCCAGTTCGTGCGCGAGGCCTATGGCGACGCGGCCGGCTCCTATCTGGGCGCGGTGCGCGGCTGGCCGCAGACCAGCTGGGCGCCCGATGCGGTGCTGAAGCTGTCGCGTTCGCTGGTGGCCCTCAGAAAGCCCGCCGACGCCTGCAAGACCCTGGACGAACTGGCCCGCCGCTACCCCAAGGCCCCGTCGGCGGTGACGGCCAAGGCCGCGACCACCCGGGCCCAGGCCAAGTGCGCGGCCTGATTTAAGGTCGTCATCCCCCGCTTTATGCGGGGGACCCATGCCGAGTTGGCCGATGCCGCTTGGGTCCCCCGAACAAGTCGGGGGATGACGGAATTGGGAACGGCGAGGGGGTCAGCGTGCAGCATTCCTTCCCGAGCTTCACCGCCGCCCTCGACCGCCGCCTGCGCGCCGACGGCGCCGCGCCCCTGGCCGTCGGCTTCTCCGGCGGCGGCGACAGCCTGGCCCTGCTGATCCTGACCGTGGACTGGGCCCGCGCCCACGGCCGTCCGGTGGTCAGCCTGACCGTCGACCACCAGCTCAACCCGGCCAGCGCCGCTTGGACGGCCCCCGCCGTGACCAAGGCCCAGGCGCTGGGCGCGACCGCCGCCGCCCTGGCCTGGTCCGGCCCCAAGCCCGCCGCCGGCCTGCCGGCCGCCGCCCGCGCCGCCCGCCACGCCCTGCTGGCCGACGCCGCCCGGGCGGCCGGGGCCGGCGTCGTGCTGCTGGGCCACACCGCCGACGACCTGGCCGAGGCCGTCGCCATGCGGGCCGAGGGCTCGACGGTCTCCGACCCGCGCGACTGGGCCCCGTCGCCGGCCTGGCCGCAGGGACGGGGGGTGTTCGTGCTGCGGCCGCTGCTGGGCGTGGGACGGCGGGCGTTGCGGGACTGGCTGACGGCGCGGGGTGAGGCGTGGCTGGACGATCCGGCCAACGAGGATGCGAAATATGCCCGGGCGCGGGCGCGGCGAGTATTGGTGGACAAGCCTCAAAGTTTGCCATCCCGGACGAGCGCGCAGCGCGAGGATCCGGGACCGACCCGGAGCGCCGCGCTTCCGGCGGTCCCGGATCTTCGCTTCGCTACGTCCGGGATGACAGCCGAGGGCGCGCGCGCCGGCTACCTCGCCCTTTCCCGCGACGCCCCCGCCGCCCAGGTCGCCGCCGCCTGCCTGTGCGCCGCCGGCACGTCCCAGCCGCCGCGCGGCGAGCGGTTGCGACGCCTCGTCGATCGGATTCGCGCCGGGGAGACCTTCACCGCCACCCTGGCCGGGGCGCGGATCGAGGCGAGCGGCGATGGCGTGCGGTTCTTCCGCGAACCCGGCGAGGCCCGACGCGGCGCCAGTCCTCCCCCCGTGGGGGAGGCCCTGGACGTGGGCCAAGCCGTGGTCTGGGATGGCCGCTATGAGATCACCGCCACCGTCCCCGGTCTGACCGTGCGCCCGTTGCAAGGCCTGGCCGCCCGCCTGCCGGCCGCCCAGCGCCAGGCGCTGAAGGCCTTGCCGCCCGCCGCCCGGGCCGCCTTGCCGGTCCTTGTCGATCCCGCCGGGACGGTCGGTTGCCCGATCCTTGCAGGGGTTTTCGCGACGCGCGTGCGGTGTCTTGTCGTGGATCGTTTCGAGGCGGCCGTCGGCCGTGTCGATCAAGAAGCCGCGACATGATATCCCGCGCGTGGCGAAACTGGCCGGGCCGTCCTATCTTGGAAGGTCAGAGATTATCGTTGGGAAGACAACGCGTATGAATTTCAAGACCCTGGGCATCTGGGCCGTGATCGTTCTGGTGCTGGTCACGGCCTACGGCGTGGTCAGCCAGGGCGGAAAGCCCGGCGCCGCCGGCGAGGTCAGCTACTCGCAGTTCCTCAAGAACATCGACAACGGCGACGTCAAGAAGGCCGACATCAGCGGCGACGTGGTCAAGGTCGAGCCGCGCTCGGGCAAGCCTTACGCGGTCAACGTCCCTGGCAACGCCGAGGACATGGTCAAGCGCCTCGAGGCGCACAATTCCGAGATCGTCTACCAGCGCGGCGGCGTCAGCCTGCTGGGCATCCTGTTCCAGATGCTGCCGATCCTGCTGCTGATCGGCGTGTGGATCTTCTTCATGCGCCAGATGCAGGGCGGCACCAAGGGCGCCATGGGCTTCGGCAAGTCCAAGGCCCGGCTGCTGACCGAGAACAAGAACCGCGTGATGTTCGACGACGTCGCCGGCGTCGACGAGGCCAAGGAAGAGCTGCAGGAAGTGGTCGAGTTCCTCAAGGACCCGGCCAAGTTCCAGCGCCTGGGCGGCAAGATCCCCAAGGGCGCCCTGCTGATCGGTCCTCCCGGCACCGGCAAGACCCTGATCGCCCGCGCCGTGGCGGGTGAGGCCGGCGTGCCGTTCTTCACCATCTCCGGTTCGGACTTCGTCGAGATGTTCGTCGGCGTCGGCGCCAGCCGCGTGCGCGACATGTTCGAGCAGGCCAAGAAGAACGCCCCCTGCATCATCTTCATCGACGAAATCGACGCCGTCGGCCGCCATCGCGGCGCCGGCCTGGGCGGCGGCAACGACGAGCGCGAGCAGACCCTCAACCAGCTGCTGGTCGAGATGGACGGCTTCGAGGCCAACGAAGGCATCATCCTGATCGCCGCCACCAACCGTCCCGACGTGCTGGACCCGGCCCTGCTGCGTCCGGGCCGCTTCGACCGCCAGGTCGTGGTGCCCAATCCCGACGTCATGGGTCGTGAGAAGATCATCCGCGTGCACATGAAGAACGTGCCGCTGGCCGCCGACGTCGACGTCAAGACCCTGGCGCGCGGCACCCCCGGCTTCTCGGGCGCCGACCTGGCCAACCTGGTCAACGAGGCGGCCCTGACCGCGGCGCGCAAGAACCGTCGCATGGTCACCATGCACGACTTCGAATACGCCAAGGACAAGGTGATGATGGGCGCCGAGCGTCGCTCGATGGCCATGAGCGAGGACGAGAAGAAGCTGACGGCCTATCACGAGGGCGGCCACGCCCTGGTGGCCCTCAACGTCCCCGTCGCCGACCCGGTGCACAAGGCCACCATCGTGCCGCGCGGCCGGGCCCTGGGCATGGTCATGCAGCTTCCCGAGGGCGACCGCTACTCGATGAGCTTCGACATGATGACCTCGCGTCTGGCGATCATGATGGCCGGCCGGGTGGCCGAGGAGCTGATCTTCGGCAAGGAGAAGATCACCTCGGGCGCGTCCAGCGACATCAGCGCCGCCACCAACCTGGCCCGCAACATGGTCACCCGCTGGGGCTTCTCCGACAAGCTGGGCACCGTGGCCTATGGCGACAACCAGGAAGAGGTGTTCCTGGGCCACTCGGTGGCCCGCACCCAGAACGTCTCGCCCGAGACCATGATCACGATCGACGCCGAGGTCCGCCGCCTGGTCAAGACCGGCGAGGACGAGGCCCGTCGCATCCTGACCGAGCAACTCGAGGGCCTGCACGCGGTGGCCAAGGCGCTGCTGGAGTTCGAGACCCTCAGCGGCGACGAGATCATCGGCGTGATGAAGGGCGTCCAGCCCGTTCGGGTCGAGGACGACCTGATCAAGCCGACCGGGCCGGTGGCCTCGGTGCCGGTCTCGCCCACGAGCGCCACGGCCTAGCTTTCAGGCCCCTAGACGACGTTGAAGCCGGGTCCCTTGGGCCCGGCTTTTTCGTTGGGGACATCCAACAACCTTGCCTTGGCGCGGATGCCGGCCGAAGTTAGACCTGTCGCCTCAACCAGAGGGAGCTACCCGCATGAAGACCATCGTCGCTGGCTTGAGCCTGGCCGCCGCCCTGATGTTCGCCGCCAGCGCTTCCGCCGCCGAGATCCACGCCGACGGCATGACCGGCGCCGAAGTCGCCAAGTGGCTGCAGGACGCCGGCTACAAGGCCGAACTGACCAAGGACGACGGCGGCGATCCGATGATCAACAGCGCCGCCAACGGCGCGTCGTTCAAGGTCTATTTCTACGATTGCGACAAGCCCCAGGTGCGCTGCAAGGCCCTGCAGTTCTCGGCCGGCTTCGACCTGAAGACGCCGCTGACGCTCGAGAAGATCAACGAGTGGAACCGCAAGAACCGCTACCTCAAGGCCTATCTCGACGACGACAAGGACCCCTACGTCCAGTACGACGTCAACGTGAACGCCGGCCGCACCGTCGCGGGCCTGGACGACGACTTCGGGGTCTGGACCGGCATGCTGGACGACTTCACGACGTTCATCGACTGGTAGGGGCGAGAAGCCTTCTCCCCTTGCGGGAGAAGGTGTCGGCGTAGCCGACGGATGAGGGGTCTCTCAAAAGTCAAAGCCGCGACAAGCCAGAAGGCCGGTCGCGGCTTTCGCGGTCTTCAACCCCTCACCCGACCCGCTGCGCGGGCCACCCTCTCCCGCAAGGGGAGAGGGATCGTTTCGCGTTTGGAGCGCGATTGCCTAGAACGCCATCCATGTCTTCGACCCACCCTCATCCCCGCATCATGGGCGTCGTCAACGTCACGCCCGACAGCTTCTCGGACGGCGGCCAGTTCCTCGACCACGGCGCGGCCCTGGCCCAGGCGCGGCGGCTGATCGCCGACGGGGCCGACATCCTCGACATCGGCGGCGAGAGCACCCGGCCGGGCGCCGCGCCCGTGTCGGAAGCCGACGAGATCGCCCGCGTCGTCCCGCTGATCGCGGCGATCCGGGCCGAGAGCGGGGTGACGATCTCGATCGACACCATGAAGCCCGCCGTGGCCCGCGCCGCCGTCGTCGCCGGGGCGAGCCTCTGGAACGACGTCGCCGCCCTGCGCTTCGCGCCAAACACTTTGGGGATGGCCGCTCCGGAGGTCGCCGCCGAGCTGGGCTGCGAGGTGGTGCTGATGCACATGCTGGGCGCGCCCGGGACCATGCAGGACGATCCGCGCTACGACGACGTGGTCGCCGAGGTCGAGGCCTTCCTGCTGGCCCGCGCCCTGACCGCCATGGCGGCCGGGGTGGCGCGCGAGAAGATCTGGCTGGATCCTGGGATCGGCTTCGGCAAGACCCCGGCCCACAACCTGGCCCTGCTGGCCGCCCTGCCGCGCTTCGTCGCCCTGGGTTATCCGGTGCTGCTGGGCGCCAGCCGCAAGCGCTTCATCGCCGCGCTGGACCCGCTGGGCGCCGAGCCCACCGCCCGCCTCGGCGGCTCCCTGGCCGCCCACCTGCACGGCGCGGCCTGCGGCGTGGCGGCGGTGCGGGTCCACGACGTGCGCGAAACGGCCCAGGCGCTGGCGGTGTGGCGCGCGATCGGGAGCGTCTGAGGTCGTTTCCGACCCCAGACGGACGTCCTCAAAGTCACACTAGGTTCAGCTGCCGGCGCCGCGCTCGACGATCGCCCGCGCATCGGGCGAGGTCGCGCGGCCGGTGAGAATCCAACTGGCCAGCAAGTCGAACAGGCCAGGCGGGTACGACGTCGTCTCACCCGTCGGTCCCTGGAACTTCTCGATCAGCCCATGATCGGCGTCCGGGAAGACGATCACGTCCAGGTCCGGCCGGCCGTGCTGGATGTCGCGCAGCACCGAGACCGTGCCCGCGCTCGGCGCCTGGCGGTCGCGGCCGCCCAGCAGCCAGAGTTGGCGTGGCTTGATCGTCTCGATGACGGGGCGCGGCTCATAGCCGAAGTCGAGCCCTTGCGACAGCGAAGGCCCGAACTCCCGCAGCTCTCCGGGCGTCCGGCGCAGCAGAACGCCGGTGTAGGAACGAGGCTGGATCGCGGCCATCCAGGGCTCTCCAGCATATTTCAGCTTCAGCGCTTCCAGGGCCTCGAAGCCCTGGGTGAAGTTTGACCTGACGACCCGCGCCGTGGCCGCGGTCATCTCGTCCGCCTTGCGCAGAACCCCGTCGTCGAACCCGGCCGCGCGCAGCTGATCCTCCACGACCGCCCGATCCTGGGCGACCGGACCCTCGGCCATGGCGAAGACCGGGATGACGAAGTCGAGCGGCGTCAATTTGGCCGTGAGGGGCGCGACCCAACCGCCCTGGCTGGCCCCGATGACCCCGACCTTCCCGACCCGCGGCGCAAGACGACGGGCCTCCTTGACGGCGGCGGCCGTATCGGCCGCGCGAACCTGGAAGTCCGCCGTCAGGGCGCCGCCCGAAGCGCCGGCGCCGCGCTTGTCGTAAACGAAGAACCCGACGCCGCGCCGCGCCAGTTCGAACTGCCAGCCCGCGTCGTCGGTGTCCGGATCGTTGTTCGAGCCGCTGATCCAGACCGCCACGGCCTTGGCCTTGCCGCCGGGCGGCAGCACCAGCTTGCCGTGCAGGTCGACGTCCCCGCTGCGGAACACCGTCTCCCGGACGACCAGCGGCGTTCGGTGGCCCAGCTGGGCGCCGGAACCGTTCTCCAGCCGCACCACGCCCGATTCGCAAGCGTCGAAACGCAGGGTGAGTTTGGGCGGCGGGGCCGACGAGACATAGGCGCCGTCAGCCTGCTCGACCAGCCTGCCAAGGCCGCCCTCCGAGCGTGCGTATCGCAGGTCGCGTGGATGTCCGTTGCTGCCGGTGATGGAGAGGAAACGCCCGTCCGGCAGGGCATAGGTTCCCAACCGGCATCGCAGGCTGGGGTCCAGCCGCGTCTTGACGACCGGATCCAAGCCGGCGGGCGGCGTCGCGGCGGCGAGCGCCACGATGGCGAGCGTGGTCGATAGGCTGAGCATGTGTCCCCTCAAGGTCGGCGGCGGCCTCCTCAAGCGGACGGCTACTACTGTCTAGAGGCGCCAGACCCCCAACTTGGATGCAGCGCTCATCGACTCCTGACGAGATTTCGACGCCGCCGCGTCGATAGCCTTGCCGCAGGTCGACCTAGGCCCGCGCCAGCCCCGACCGCTCCGGCAAGGTCTCGGGTGTCCGCACGTCCCAGGCCAGGCCCACCCGCTCCAGCAGCCGGATGAACGCGAACCCCAAGTCCGCCTGTCCCGGATAGAGCCCCAGCTTGGCCGAGCCCGGCCAGGCGTGGTGGTTGTTGTGCCAGGCCTCGCCCATGGTCGGGATCGCCGCCCACGGCACGTCGTGGGCCTGGATGCCGGAAGCGGTGACCAGCCAGCGCTGCGGGCCGGTGCGGTGGGCCAGGCGACCGACGAACCAGTGGCCCGTCACCGACACGCAGACCCGTGCGCAGACGCCCCACAGCAGCCACGACCAGCCGCCCAGCATCAGCAGCCCGACGGCGACGGGAAGCTGTTGCAGCATCCAGGTCCGCTCCAGGAAGCGGTAGAACCGGTCATCGGCGATCCGTGGCGGGATCTCCACGCGGGGCGGATGGGCCAGCACCAGCCGGCCGTGCAGGTTCCAGGCATAGTCGGTCCAGAAGCCCGCGCGGTTGGACAGGTAGGGATGGCAATCCGGTTGCCGCTGGCCCCAGTCGCGCAGGTCATGGCCCTCGATCATCGCCAGCGGCCCGCTCATCCCGACGAGCGTGCCGGCGTACATCATCAGGTGGTCCAGCCACGGCGGGCTCTGGAAGCTGCCGTGGATCAGCCGGCGGTGGAAGCCGACCGAGTGGCCGACCAGCAGGGTGGCGCCGGTCAGGACGACGAACACCAGCAGGCCGCTCCAGCTGAAGAAGAACGGCGCGGCCAGGGCCCCGGCCAGCATGACGCCCTGCCAGATCGATGTGGCCGGCGCCCAGACCACCTTGCCGGTGACGGCGTCGTCGGTCGGGGAGGGGGCGATGGAGTGAACCGCGTAGGGATCGTCGTGGGCGGGGTGATGGGTCATGCCGCCGCGCCTTCCATGCCCAGGCGCCGCGCCAGCCGCGCGATGTCGCCACGCGTCGACAGCCACATCAACGTTTCGGTGCTCATCGTGATCGCCGCGTCGAACAGCCGGCCGAACGGCGCCGCCCGATCGCCGCGCATCTTCACCGCGTGCTCCAGGTGCTCCATCTCGTCGGCGCTGACCGACTCGATCAGCGCGGTCAGCTCGGCGTCGTGGCGGCGCACGAAAGCCAGCTGGATGCTCAGGTGGCGGTGGACGCTACGCTCGACCACCTCGGTGCACAGATAGACCGCCCGCGCCCCGAACAGCGCCGTCGACAGGCCCATCAGCAGCGCGCCGGCGGTCCAGATCCACGGCAGGCGGCAGACCTTGGCGGCGCGGGCCGGCATCAGCGCCCGGAAGCGACGGGCGTGGTCGGCCTCGTGGTCGCGGGTCCATTCCAGGAACGGCGCGACCTCGGGGCAGCGCCATCGCGCCACCGCCAGCTGGGCGCGATACAGCGCCACCCCACCCCGCTCCCCGGCGTCGTTGACGCGCAGGATGCGGCGGATGACCTGGGCGGGATCGAGGTCTGGACGGGGCGTCATCGGGCGATCTCCGACCGAGGGGGGCGTCATCGCGTCGCCCGCGGTTTTCGCATTTGATAAGCTATTCCTTAAATACCTCCCTACCTATTTGCAAGTGCTTAGCGAACAGCTTAAATACCGATGCATGCAACGCGTGTTCGAAGCCCTCTCCTCGACGGTCCGCCGGAAGATCCTGGCCTATCTGGCCCATGCCGAGCTGACGGCGGGGGACATCGCCTCGCGGTTCGAGATTTCCAAGCCGGCGGTGTCGCAGCACCTGTCGATCCTCGAGGCGGCCGGCCTGGTGCGCAGCGAGAAGCGCGGCCAGTTCGTGCACTACAGCCTGGTGCGCGACAGCCTGGTCAACACGTTGAACGACTTCGTCCAGGAGGTCTGCCCGGTCTCCAAGCCGCTGAAGAGCGAGAGCGCCAAGCTGAAGGCCGGGCGGGAAGAGTAGGGAGCCAGCCGCATGCAGGTCGGATCGGCGGAGGGGCTGCGACTCGCGAGGGGCGACGACTGGCGGACCCTGGGCGAGGTCACCGCCGAGGCCTTCGCGGCCGATCCGGTGGCGACCTGGACCTTCGACGGCAAACCGTGCCTGCGGCCGGTGTTCCAGCGCCTGGCGCGGGACGTCTACCTGCCGCGCGGAATCTGCCACCTCGCCGATGGGGACCTGGGCGCGACCATGTGGCTGCCGCCGGGCGCCAGCAAGGAACTGCCGGGCGTGTCGCTGCTGGGCGCCGCCGCGCGGCTGCTGATCGACGGCGGTCCCCGGGCGATGGCCCGGGCCCTGGCGGTCGACGCCGAGATGGCGCGCCGCAAGCCCAAGGCGCCGCACGCCTACCTGTTCACCATCGGCGTCCGAGCCTCGGCGCGTGGCAAGGGGCTGGGCCGGCGGTTGCTGGCCCCGGTGCTGGCCGCCTGCGACGCGGCGGGCGTGCCGGCCTATCTGGAGAACAGCAACCCGGCCAACACGCCGCTCTATGCTGGGGCCGGGTTTCGCACCCTGGACGTCTTCTCGCCGGCCCCGGGGTGCCCGCCGCTGGCGGCGATGTGGCGGGAGGCGTCGGCCTGACCCCTCTACCCCGTCCCCCGACTCACCGCTAGAACACCTCCCGTGACCCAACCTCCTCACCTAGGCCGCGTGCTCGTCCTCGCCGGATCGGATTCCGGCGGCGGGGCGGGGATCCAGGCCGACATCAAGACCATCACCGCCCTGGGCGGCTACGCGGCCACGGCGATCACGGCCGTCACCGTGCAGAACACCCTGGGCGTCACCGGCGTCCATCCGATCCCGCGGGACATCGTCGAGGCCCAGGCCCGCGCCGTGCTGGACGACATCGGGGCCGACGCCCTGAAGACCGGCATGCTGGGCGACGCGGCCATGGTCGAGGTCGTGGCCCGGGTGCTGGACAGCGCCAAGGCAATCCCCGCCGTCGTCGATCCGGTGATGGTCGCCAAGGGCGGGGCGTCGCTGCTGGCCGAGCAGGCGATTGGCGCCCTGCGGACCCTGATGATCCCCCGCGCCGCCCTGCTGACCCCCAACGCCCCGGAGGCCGCCGTCCTGACCGGGCTGAGCGTCGAGACCACCGACGACCTGCGCCGGGCCGGCGAGGCGCTGCTGGAACTCGGCGCCCAGGCGGTGTTGATGAAGGGCGGTCACATTCTTGAGGGGAGCGGGGCTGGTGACCGGGTCATCGACCTGCTGATCACCCGTCACGGCGAGACCGCCTTCGAGGGCGAACGCATCGACACCCGCCACACCCATGGCACCGGCTGCACCCTGGCCAGCGCCTGCGCGACGGGCCTGGCCCAGGGGCTGTCGCTGACCGAGTCGGTGGCCCGGGCCTGGAACTACGTCCACGAGGCCATGCTGCGCGCGCCCGGGTTCGGGGCCGGACATGGGCCGCTGGACCATGGCTGGGTGGTGCGCAAATGAGCGATCTGCAAGCCCGCCTCGTCGGGATCATCCGCAGCGTCCCCACCACCATGCAGGTGCTGCGGACGATCCGCGACCTCGACCTGCCCGACCCGATGGTGTTCTCCGGCGCGGTCTATCAGCCGGTGTGGAATCACCTGACCGGCCGCGCGCCGGACTACGGAATCAAGGATTATGACGTCGCCTATCACGACGCTTCCGACACCTCCTACGAGGCCGAGGACGTGGTGATCCGGCGGGTGGCGGCGGCGTTCGAGGCGCCGCTGCGTGACCTGGTCGAGGTCCGCAACCAGGCCCGGGTCCACCTGTGGTTCGAGGGCAAGTTCGGGGCCGACGAGCCCTATCCGCCGCTGCTGTCCAGCGCCGACGCCTTGAAGCGCTTCGTGGCCACCGCCTTCTGCGTGGGCGTGCGGCTGGAGGCGGACGACAGCTTGAGCGTCTGGGCGCCGTTCGGCCTGGAGGACCTGTTCGCCCTGCGCCTGCGGCCCAACCCCTTGCGGGTGAAGGGCGCGGGCGGCTGGGAACGGACCACCGGCTCGGCCAAGGCGCGGTGGCCGGAGATCACGATCGAGGGGTAGGCTTGGCGGGGGACAGGCGCATGCGCCTGTCCCCGATCCGCGCCGAAACATTGTCACTGTAACAATGTTGGCTTTGATCTAGAGACGGTTCGGCCATACGACCAGGAGATCGACCGATTTTCGAGAGACCTCCGCCATGCGCCAGTGGACCGTCGACGCCTTCGCCTCGGGCCCGTTCAAGGGCAATCCGGCCTGCGTGGTCGAGCCGCTGGACGCCTGGCCCGATGCGGCCTGGATGCAGGCCTTGGCCGCCGAGAACAACCAGGCCGAAACCGCCTTCCTGCTGAAGACCGCCGACCCGGCGCGGTTCGGCCTGCGCTGGTTCACGCCGACGGTGGAGGCGCCGATCTGCGGCCACGCCACCCTGGCCTCGGCCCACGTGCTGTTCGCCGAATTGGCCCTCGACGTCCCGCTGATCACCTTCGAGACCCTGGCGGGCGACCTGACCGTGCGTCGGGACGGCGAGGGGCTGGAGATGGACTTCCCGGCCGATCCGCCGCGTCGCACTCCTGTCCCCGAGGGCCTGGCCGAGGCCCTGGGCGCTCGACCGGTCGAGATGTGGGCCGGAATCTATCTGGTGGCGGTGCTGGAGGACGAGGCGACGGTGCGGGCCCTGAAGCCCGACCTGGCCGCG
Source organism: Caulobacter sp. AP07 (assembly GCF_000281955.1). GTDB lineage: Bacteria > Pseudomonadota > Alphaproteobacteria > Caulobacterales > Caulobacteraceae > Caulobacter. The sequence continues at coordinate 15,602 of NZ_AKKF01000004.1, forward strand.
CTGGTGGGCATCGGGGGCGAGGCGACCGGCGGGCCGGGCCAAACCGTGGTCGTGGCCCTGGCCGACGCCGGCCGGCCCTATGACGTGGTCAGCCGCTTCTTCGCCCCGGGTTGCGGCATCCCCGAGGACCCGACCACCGGTTCGGCCCACTGCATCCTGGCCCCGCTGTTCTCCGAACGCCTGGGCCGGGCGACGCTGCGCTACCACCAGGCCTATCCAGGCCGGGGCGGCGACCTGGAATGCGAAGACCGCGGCGCGCGCGTTCTGTTGCGCGGCCGCGGCTTCACGATGGTCGAGAGCCGGCTGAGGGGAGCGCCGGCTCTCGGTTAGGACCTCGAACTAGTTGCGGTCGCGGCCGTAGCCGTAACCGTAGTCGCGGTCATGGCGCTCGTAGCGGATCTGGGCGCTGATGCGGTCGAAGCGACGATCCAGGTCGTCACGTTCCCAGCGGCTCAGGCCGTCACGGCTGTAGCGGTATTGCAGGCGGGCGGTTTCGCGCAGGTCGCCCTTCAGGCGCCAGGCTTCCCGGCGGTCCAGGCTGCCGTTGCGGATGCCCCTGTCGATGCGCTGGTCGAGGCGAGCGACGCGGTCGCCGCCCTGGTTCCAGCCGCCGCGGTCGTCATAGCCCCGGTCATAGGACTGGGCCATGGCGGCGACGGGCAGGGCGGTGGCGGCGACGGCCGAGACCGCGGCGATCGAAAGCAGAATCTTTTTCATCGGTACGGGTCCTCTTGAACGGGTCCGCCATCCGGTTGGACGACGTTGACCTCAAAAGACCACACCGCGTCTGAAGCGGTTCTGAGCCGCTTGTTATGTGGCGTTCAGGTAGCTGAACCGGAATTTGGGAGTGGGGGGCGATCCTAGGCCGCCGCCACCTTGGAGCCGTCCTTGCGCGAGGCGGCCACGGCGGTTTCGATGGCGTCGTAGAGCTTGGTCACCTCGATCGGCTTGGCGACGTGGCCGTCCATGCCGGCGGCCATGTAGCCCTCGACCTGGTGGACCAGGGCGTTGGCGGTGACCGCCACGATCGGGATGCGCTTGCGGCCTTCGCTGATCTCCAGGCCGCGGATGGTGCGGGCGGCCTCGACGCCGTCCATCACCGGCATGTGGATGTCCATCAGCACGATGTCGAAGCCGCCGCGCTTCCACGCCTCGACGCAGGCCACGCCGTCGGCCACCAGTTCGACCTCGGCGCCCAGCGGGGCCAGGACGGCGGCGATGACCTTCTGATTGGTCGGATTGTCGTCGGCGGCCAGCACCCGCAGGCGGCGCTCGGATTCGATCGGCGGCGGGGCGGCTTCCGCCGGCGCGGGGGTGGTCGCCTCGCCACGCGGCATGGCGACCACGACGGTGAAGGTCGAGCCCTGGCCCTCGCGGCTCTGGACGTGCACGCCGCCGCCCATCAGCGTGGCCAGTTCGTTGCAGATCGACAGGCCCAGGCCCGAGCCGCCGAACCGGCGCGTGGTCGAGCTGTCGGCCTGGACGAACTTGTCGAACAGCCGCGGCAGGGTCTCGGCGTCGATGCCGATGCCGGTGTCGACCACGTCGATGCGCAGGCCGCGACCGTCGTCGGCCGAGGCGAACCGCACCGAGACCGAGCCCTCCAGCGTGAACTTCAGGGCGTTGGAGACCAGGTTGCCGAGGATCTGGCGCAGGCGGTCGGCGTCGCCGCGCCAGGCGCCCAGGGCCTCGGGCGCGACGAAGACGCCGAACTCCAGGCCCTTCTGGCGGGCCTGGGTGGCGAAGGATTCGCGGACCGACAGGGCCAGGCTGGCCAGGTCGAAATCGCGCTCGACCAGGTCCAGGCGCCCGGCCTCGATCTTGGACAGGTCCAGCACGTCGTTGAGCACCGACAGCAGCAGGGCGCCGGATTCGCGGATCACCGACAGGCGCTCGCGCTGGACGGCGTTCAGCTCGCCCATGGCCATCACCTCGGTCATGGCCAGGACGCCGTTCAGGGGCGTGCGGATCTCGTGGCTCATATTGGCCAGGAAGTGCGACTTCAGGACGTTGGCGGCGTTGGCGTCGTCGCGGGCCTTGACCAGCTGGGCCATGGCCCCGCGCAGGTCGTGGTCGTTGATCTCCAGCCGTGAGACCAGGTGGTTGAAGCTGTCGGTCAGGCTGTGGAAGACGTCGTCGTCCGCCGCCTGCTCGACGGGCTTGAAGCGGCCGTCGGCGGCCACCTCGCGCATGGCCTGGGACAGGCGCTCCATCGGCTTGGTCATACGGCGGGCCAGGCCGTTGGCCAGCAGGATCGCCAGGCCGGCCGAACCGAAGAACAGGGTGCCGGTCAGGGCCAGGTCGCGGGCCAGGATGTCGGTCAGGCTGGGGCGCTTGGCCACCAGCGCCAGGGTTCCGACCTGGCGCGAGCCCAGCATGATCGGCCGGGTCAGGGTTTCGACGTCCGGACCGACGCCGGCTCCGATCTGGGCCGTGACCTGGCCCTGCATGTCGGCCAGCCGCACGGCGATGACGTTGGGGGCCTTGGCCACCGCTTCCAGGGCGCGGTAGGCGCCGACGGTATTGTGGTCGGCCATGGGCGCGGCCGCTCCGGCCGCCACCATCTGGGCGAGGATCTCGTGGCTGGCCTTGGATTCCTGACGGGCGACGCTCCATTGCTGGAGCATGAAGCACAGACATGCCGCCAACAGCGCGGCCACGGTCGTGGTCAGCGCGACGGCGGCGATACGCGCCTGCAAGGGCGCATGCGTCGCGGCTTCGGAGCTGCGGCTGTCGTCGATCATTTCCCGTCCTAGGAGAATCCCAGGGTCCTAGCTTGGCCCAATCTTCCTAACGCTTCGCTTCCAAGTCACGACATGGGTGCGACAAAACAACGTTAACGGGCGTTTCTGTTTGCAATATTTTTAACTTTCCGTTTACCTCGCTTATTAGGCTTTCATTAAGGAGACGGGGCATGGAAAAGGTTTTTGTTGTTAAGCGCGCGGCCGCCAAGCTGCACGCAACCGAAGCCGCGATCGATGCGGCCATGGTTCAAACCGCTGAAATGATGGCGGAACTGGTCCAGACCCGTAAGGACCTGAACCTGTCGGCGACGGTCGCCGCCGGCGCCACCGCCAAGGTCGTCGCCGCGATGGCCGCCCTGTCGGAAGCCCGCACGGCCATGGTCGACGCCCACGCCGAAATGGACCAAGTCCGCCTGCGCCTCGGCGTCCGCACCAAGATGATGGGCTGGGAATTCAAGATGGAAGCGGCTCCGGTGGCCGACGACCGTCTGTCCGAAGCCAGCTAAGCAATATTGCAAGAGTTTAATCCCTAGAGTCTCCAATTCACGTTAGAGACTCTAGGGATGCATGTTCAGCTAGCGCCGTTCTTTGGATGGGCCGCCACACTTGTGGTGTGCGGCTTGGCGTGGACCCGGGGCTCCCCCGCGGAGCGCTGGGGCAGTGTCATCGTCCTGATCGGCTCCATCGCGTCCATACCGATCCAGTTTCTGCTGCCGGAACCTAGTCAGGCCACCGTCTCTCTGCTCTGCGAGGGACTGTACGGCCTCAGCTTCCTGATGCTGGCCCTGCGCTATGCCAGCCCCTGGCTCGGCGGCGCCATGCTGTTGCAGGCGATCCAGTTCAGCCTGCACGCCTATTACATCGTCGGCGATCTGCCGCACGACCAGACCTACCGCATCGTCAACAACCTGAACTCCGCCGGGGTGCTGATCTGCATCCTGTTCGGCATCTTCGCGTCCTGGCGCCGCCAGGCCCGCGTCCACGACAAGGCTCGCGCCGCAAAATAATTGCCGAGTGCGGATGATTCGTTCGTCCCGCGGCAAAATCTCTCCTTGCCTTCGGCGCGAAAACCCTGTTTCTCGCCGGCGGGCCACACCCCCCCAACGGGGTGCAGTCCATCTGTAAGGATGGGAGACATCGCTATGACCACGACCCTCGCCAAGCCGGCGATCCGCCCGGCTCGCCCCGAGTTCTCTTCCGGCCCCTGCGCCAAACGGCCCGGCTGGACCCCCGAAAATCTCAGAAACGCCGTGCTGGGCCGCTCGCACCGCTCCAAGCTGGGCAAGGGCCGCCTCAAGGCCGCCATCGACCAGACGCGCGAAGTGCTGGAGGTTCCCGCCGACTTCCTGATCGGCATCGTCGCCGGCTCCGACACCGGCGCCGTCGAGATGGCCATGTGGTCGATGCTGGGCCAGCGCCCGGTGCAACTGCTGGCCTTCGAATCCTTCGGCAAGGACTGGGTCACCGACGTGACCAAGCAACTGAAGCTGCCGAACGTCGAAGTGCTCGACGCGCCCTACGGCCAGCTGCCGGACACCTCGAAGGTGCGTCCCGACGCCGACCTGGTCTTCACCTGGAACGGCACCACCTCGGGCGTCCGGGTCCCGAACGCCGACTTCATCAGCGCCGACCGCGAAGGCATCACCATCTGCGACGCCACCAGCGCCGCCTTCGCCCAGGAGCTGGACTGGACCAAGCTGGATGTCGTGACCTTCTCCTGGCAGAAGGCCCTGGGCGGCGAGGGCGCGCACGGCGTGCTGATCCTGTCGCCCCGCGCCGTGGCGCGGCTGGAGAGCTACACCCCGGCCTGGCCGATGCCGAAGCTGTTTCGGATGACGAAAGGCGGCAAGATCGCCGCCGACATCTTCGAAGGCGCGACCATCAACACGCCGTCGATGCTGTGTGTCGAGGACGCCCTGGACGCCCTGAAGTGGGCCGCCTCGATCGGCGGGCTGGAAGCCATGCAGGGCCGCGCTGACCAGAACCTGGCGGTGCTGGCCGACTGGGTGGCCAAGACCCCGTGGGTCGATTTCCTGGCCGCCACGCCGGACATCCGCTCCAACACCTCGGTGTGCCTCAAGGTCGTCGATCCGACGATCGCCGCCCTGCCGGAAGACGCCCAGGCCGACTTCGCCAAGAAGCTGGCCAGCCTGCTCGAGAAGGAGGGCGCCGCCCTCGACATCGGCGGCTACCGCGACGCCCCGGCCGGCCTGCGCATCTGGTGCGGCGCCACGGTGGAGGCCTCGGACGTCGAGGCCCTGACGCCCTGGCTCGACTGGGCGTTCGCCACGGTCTCGGCTGAACTGGCCGCCGCTTAAACCGACGCCGTAGAACCCCCTCCGTCGGCTTCGCCGCCACCTCCCCCAAGGGGGAGGATCTCGGAGCTCAGATGCTCCCCCTCTGGGGGAGCTGTCGCGGAGCGACTGAGGGGGCTTTCACCCACGAAATTCTCCGCAAGGAACACTCCACATGACCGCTCCCCGCGTCCTCATCGCCGACAGCCTGTCGCCCGCCGCCGTCGCCATCTTCACCGCCCGCGGCGTCCAGGCCGACGTCAAGACCGGCCTCAGCAAGGCCGAACTGCTCGAGATCATCGGCGACTATGACGGCCTGGCCGTCCGCTCGGCGACCAAGGCCGATCCCGAGGTCATCGCCGCCGCCAAGAAGCTGAAGGTCATCGGCCGGGCCGGCATCGGCGTCGACAACGTCAACATCCCGGCCGCCACCGCCGCCGGCATCGTGGTGATGAACACCCCGTTCGGCAACTCGATCACCACCGCCGAGCACGCCATCGCCATGATGTTCGCCCTGGCCCGCCAGCTGCCGGCCGCCGACGTCTCCACCCAGGCCGGCAAGTGGGAGAAGAACCGCTTCATGGGCGTGGAGCTGTACGCCAAGACCCTGGGCCTGATCGGGGCCGGCAACATCGGCGGCATCGTCGCCGACCGGGCGCAGGGCCTGAAGATGAAGGTCGTGGCCTACGACCCCTTCCTGTCCCCCGAGCGGGCCATCGAGATCGGCGTCGAGAAGGTCGAGCTGGACGAGCTGCTGGCCCGCGCCGACGTCATCACCCTGCACACCCCGCTGACCGACAAGACCCGCAACATCCTGTCGGCCGACGCCCTGAAGAAGACCCGCAAGGGCGTGCTGATCGTCAACTGCGCCCGCGGCGGCCTGGTCGACGAGGTCGCCCTGCGCGAACTGCTCGACAGCGGCCATGTCGGCGGCGCCGGCTTCGACGTCTTCACCGAGGAGCCGGCCAAGGCCAATCCGCTGTTCGGTTCGGACAAGGTGGTGGCCACCCCGCACCTGGGCGCCAGCACCAACGAGGCCCAGGAGAACGTCGCCCTGCAGGTCGCCGAGCAGATGAGCGACTACCTGCTGACCGGCGCGGTGACCAACGCCCTCAACAGCCCGTCGATCAGCGCCGAGGAAGCTCCCAAGCTGAAGCCGTTCGTGGCCCTGGCCGAGAAGATCGGCGCCCTGGCCGGCCAGATGGTCGATTTCGGCATCCTGGCCATCGACATCGCCTACGAGGGCGAGGTGTCCAACCTCAACGTCAAGCCGATGACCTCGGCGGCCCTGGCCGGAATCCTCAAGCCGATGCTGGCCGAGATCAACATGGTCTCCGCGCCGGCCGTGGCCAAGGAGCGCGGCATCACCGTTTCGGAGAGCCGCCAGGAGGTCAGCCCCACCTATGACAGCCTGATGCGCATCACCATCACCACAGAAAAGGGCAAGCGCGCCTTCGCCGGCACGGTGATCGCCGGCGCGCCGCGCATGGTCGAGGTCAAGGGCATGGAGCTGGACGCGGGCTTCTCGCCGGCCATGCTCTACATCAACAACCTCGACAAGCCGGGCTTCATCGGCGCCCTGGGCATGCTGCTGGGCGAGGCGGGCGTCAACATCGCCACCTTCAACCTCGGCCGCCTGTCGGCCGACGAGGACGCCATCGCCCTGGTCGGCGTCGACCAGGCCCCGGACGAGGTGCTGCTGGGCAAGATCCAGGCCCTGCCGCACGTCAAGGAAGCCCGGGCGCTGACGTTCTAGGACCCAGATCCTTCTCCCCTTGCGGGAGAAGGTGGCCCGAAGGGCCGGATGAGGGGTCTCTCAAACCTGAACGCCGCGTCCGGTCGAAAGGCTGGGCGCGGCGTTTGCGTTCATCGATCCCTCACCCGACGGTCCTCCGGACCGTCACCCTCTCCCGCAAGGGGAGAGGGAAGGCGCCGATACGCAGATTCCGTGCAGGACCGGGGGCGAAGTGGAGCAGGCCTCGGAACGCCGTTCCCAAGCCGCGCCGCAGCGGCTAGTCGGGACCGTCACGCCCAGGAGTCCGCATGCCGCCTCGCGTCCGCCGCAAGATCAACCGCCTGGTCTTCGCCGTCTTCGTGGCCGCCTCGGCCTTCACCCTGTGGCGGGCCCTGGTTCCGGGCGACGACAGCGTCGGCCTGATTCCCTGGGACAAGGCCAAGCACTTCATCGTCTTCTACGTGCTGGCGACCCTGGCCGGCCTGGCCCTGCCGCGCAGCCGCCTGTCGCGCATCGGCCTGGTGGTGCTGGCCTTCGGCGGCCTGATCGAGATTCTGCAGGGCCTGCCGATCATCGGCCGCGACGCCTCGTGGTTCGACCTGCTGGCCGACGCCTGCGGCATCTGCGCGGCGTTCGGGCCGATGGTGCTGACCCGGTGGCGGGAGCGGTAGGCCGGCCCTAGGGGGCGACCTCCACGGTCATTCCGGCCTCCGCCTCGGCTCGCGCCTCCGCCACCGCCGCCAGCAGCGAGAACAGCGCCACGGTGTCGATCGGCTTGCGCAGCACGCCGTCGGCGCCGGCCCGGCGATAGCGGGCCACGTCGTCGTCGAAGACGTTGGCGGTCAGCATCCAGACCGGGATGCGGGTCCCGGCCGGTTCGGCGCGGCGGATCTCGGCCAGGGCCGCCAGGCCGTTCAGCACCGGCATGTTGACGTCCATCAGGACCAGGTCGAAGGCCTGGGCCCGCCAGGCGTCCAGGGCCCGGGCCCCGTCCTCGGCGAACACCAGCTCGACCGGCGAGGCGGCCAGCAGGGCGGCCAGCACCCGGCGGTTGGCGGGGTTGTCCTCGGCGGCCAGCACCCGGATCGGGCCGGCGACGCGCGGCTCGGCCACGACCGTGACCGCGACGGCGGGCGCCGCCAGGATCGGCGCCTCGAAGGCGAACCAGAACACCGCCCCCCGTCCGCCCGTGTCACCCGTGGGGGCGTCGTCGACGCCGATCTCGCCGCCCATCAGGGCCAGGTTGGCGGCGCAGATCGCCAGGCCCAGGCCGCCGCCGCCCAGCCGGCGTCCGCGCTCGGTCTGCTCGAAGGCCTCGAACATCCGGGCGCGATCGTCGGGCGGGACGCGGGAACCGGTGTCACGCACCTCGACCAGCGCGGCCAGGGCCTGGTCCCTGGCGACGCCCGCCAGCCGCACCGCGACCCGGCCGCCCGACGGCGTGGCCTTCAGGGCGTTGGACACCAGGTTGACCAGGGTCTGCTCCAGCTTGGCCTCGTCGGCCAGCAGGCCGAAGGACAGGGCGGGGTCGGCGTCCTCGAAACTCAGCACCACGCCCACCGCCTCGGCATGGGCGCTCCACACCCGCACGACGGTGCGCGCCAGATGGCGCAGGTCGACGGCGGCCGGACGCAGCTGGGCCTTGCCGGCCTCCAGGCGGGTCAGGTCCAGCACGGTGTCCAGCAGCCGGGTCAGCTGGCCGCCGCCGTCCAGCACGCCCTGGGCCAGCTCGGCCTGGGTGGGGGTCAGCAGGGTCTCGCGCCGCAGGGCGTGGGCGAAGCCCATCACGGCGTTGAGCGGGGTGCGAATCTCGTGACTGGCCACGGCCAGCAGTTCGGACTTGGCGCGGCTGGCCGCCTGGGCCTCCTCGATGGCCTGGGTGAGGGCGACGTTCTTGCGGGCCAGGTCGCGCAGGGTCCGGGCCAGGGCCCGGTCGGTCTTCTGCTGCCGCCAGGTGGCGCTCAGCACCGCGGCCACGAACAGCGTCATGGCGATGGCGTAGTGGTTGTCGGCCAGTCGCGTCGGCCGGTCGAGCGCGAACCAGATCAGGGTGACCACCGGCGGGCCGATGGCCGTGACGTAGCTGACGCGGTTGGTGTGGACGCGCAGGGCGGCGAACAGCAGCACGCAGATCACCAGCAGCGCCGCCTCGACCCTGACGATCGGCGGGCCGAACTGGCGGATCTGGACGGCCAGCCAGCAGGCGTTGATCGACAGCAGGAACACCAGGGCGATCGATCGCCAGCGCAGCCGCCGGAAGGCCGCGACCGGGTCGGAATGGCGGACCGCCAGCTCGGTGGCGCCCAGCAGGGCCGCGTAGAGCACCAGCTCGACGCCGCCGAACAGGGTCATGCTCAGCGGCGTGTAGATCGCCAGCAGCCCGACGAAACAGGCGACCAGGCCCAGGCGCGACAGCACCAGCCCACGCGTATAGCGAACGAACCCGTCCAGCCGGGTGACGTCCAAGGTCTGTTCGACCATGCCGATCCTCGCCAACGCGCCACTACGTCCTGGGCCACTACGTCCTGGAATGACCCTGGGGAAGCTAGAGCATTCGCCGGCGATTCTGGGTTGTACGCTCGCCTATCAGGCGAACGTCGCGTGGGACGGTGAGGCTAGGCCTTGGTCCGAGTCTCAGCGGGCTGGCGCTTGGGCGGGGCGATGTCCCGCAAGCCTTCGACCATGGCGAACAGCTGCTGGCGCACGCCGAACTCGTCACCGGCCAGGGCGGCGGCTTCCAGCTTGGCCAGGGCGGCGGGGGTGATCGGAGCCAGGGGTCGCAAGGGGGTGGCCTCGGTGACGCCCGGGGCCTTGGGGCGGGCGGTCTCGTTGACGTCGACCAGGGCCTCGGTGAGCTTCTCGCCGGGACGCAGGCCGGTGATGCGGATCTCGATGTCGCGGTCGGGGACCAGGCCCTGCAGTTCGATCATTCGCCGGGCCAGGTCGATGATCTTGACCGGCTCACCCATCTCCAGGGTCAGCACCCCGGTCGGCGGCTCGGGATCGACGGCCGACAGGGCCGCCGCCCGCAGCACCAGCTGCACGGCCTCGGGGATGGTCATGAAGTAGCGCTCGACCTGGGCGTCGGTCAGGGTGACCGGGCCGCCGCGGGCGATCTGGTGCTGGAAGATCGGCACCACCGAACCGGCCGAGCCCAGCACGTTGCCGAACCGCACGACATTGACCCGGGTGGAGCCGCCGCCGCCGAACTGACGGACCACGGCCTCGGCCACCCGCTTGGTCGCGCCCATCACGCTGGCCGGGGCGACGGCCTTGTCGGTCGAGATCAGCACCAGGTGGGCCGCGCCGCAGGCCTTGGCCGCCGCGGCGACGTTGCGGCTGCCCAGCACGTTGGTGCGCACGCCCTCGCAGGGGTGGTTCTCGACCAGGGTGACGTGCTTGAGGGCGGCGGCGTGGAAGATGATCTCGGGCGTCTCGGCGGCGAACACCAGCTTCAGGCGATCGGCGTCGCGCACGTCGCACAGCACGTCGCGGCGGGCCAGCGACGGCCAGGCCTCGCCCAGCTCGCGGTCGATGTGGAAGAGGTTGGCCTCGGCGGCGTCCAGCAGGGTCAGCTGGGCCGGGCCGCTGGCGGCGATCTGCCGGGCCAGTTCCGAGCCGATGCTGCCGCCGGCTCCGGTGACCAGCACCCGCCGCCCGGCGACCAGGGCGCGGACGGGCTCGGGGTCCAGCCGCACCGGGGCGCGGCTGAGCAGTTCTTCCAGGCTGATCTCGCGCAGGTGCGAGCCGCCGCCGCCGCCCGCGTTCATGTCGACCAGGCCCTGGCGGCGCAGCAGGCGCACGCCTTCGGTCCTCAACCGGCCCAGGCGCTCGGCCCCGAAGGCGCTGAGCGGGCCGTCGGTGAGGAACAGCAGGGCGGCCGGCTGCAGGCCGCCGTCGCGCAGCTGGGTCATGACGGCGTCGAAGTCGCCGATCGCGCCCAGCACGCAGACCCCGCCCAGCTCGTCGCCGGTCTCGCGGGCCTGCGGGGTCAGCACCCCGACCGGGGCGTAGCGCTCGCCCAGGGCGGCGGGGGCGCGCAGGAAGGCCTCGGCCTCGTTGGCCGCGCCGACGATCAGCAGGCGCGGCAGGGCCGGCGAGGCGGGCGCCGGGCGCAGCCGCAGCAGCGAATCGATCAGCATCCTCTCGTGCAGGGCGCGACGGACGATGCGCAGGCCGGCCAGCAGGGCGGTGAGGATCAGGAAGGCGGCGGCCAGGGTTCGCAGGCCGCCGGGCTGGCGCACCCCGGCCAGATAGGCCAGCAGGGCGAAGGTCAGGGTGGTCAGCAGGGCCGACCGCGCCAGGCGCAGGCCGTCGCTGGCCGCGAAGAACCGCCAGGGCGAGCGTTCGACCTGGAACAGGATCTCGACCACGAGGGCGCAGCCGGCGAACAGCGCGGCGTGGAGCAGGGCCGAAGGGGCGAAGGGCGCGACGCCGGCGCTCAGAAGTTGGGCCAGGAGCAAGGCCATGAAGGCCAGCGCCATGTGCGCCCCGACTTTGACCGCTCGACCCATAGACGCACTCCCGCCACGACCGCCGTGAAGCGGTCCGAGGTGGACTTAGCACGCTCGCCGCGCGCCGTCGCCGGTCGTGGCGGCGCGGCGGGCATGATCAGGCGCCCGACCCCGCGCGCCCGGCGAGAAGCTGCAGTTCCCAGGCCAGGGCGACGCCGCTGGCCCCGCCGTGATCGATCAGCACGGGACCCAGGGCCGCCGCGGTGTCTTCCCGCGCCCAATCGCGCTGCCATTCGCCCATGGCCGCCAGCCAGGTGATCGGCGTCGCGCCGGCGGCGACCATGCGGCGCACGGCCATGTCGTGGGCTTCGGCCGAGACCCCGCCCGAAGCGTCGGTGACGATGAACACGTCATAGCCCTCGCCGAGCGCCTGGAGCGCCGGCATGGCCAAGCAGATCTCGGTCCAGAGCGCCGCCAGCACCAGTTGCTTGCGACCGCTCTTCCTGACGATGTCGACGACGCGCTCGTCCTGCCAGGTGTTGATGAAGGTGCGGTCGATCGGCTTCTGGTCGGGGAAGACGTCCTGAAGGCCCTTGATCAGATAGCCGCCACGCTCCTCGATCACCGTGGTCAGGATCGTCGGCACGTCGAAGACCTTGGCGGTCTTGGCCAGGCCGATGACGTTGTTGACGATCAGCGTCGGCTCATGGCTGTTCAGGTTGGCGAACTGGTAGGGCTGGTGGTCGATCAGCACCAGAATGCTGTCTTCGGGGCGCAGCAGGGCCTCGAGGCCGGTCTTGGGCATGGGAACTCCTTGGAACGTGCGGTGGGCGGCTCAGGCGCCGGCGGGGTCGAGAAGGACGTGGAGGGTCTGGATCCGGCCGCCCTCGAAGCGGGCGACGTCGGTTCCCGTCACGGCGACGGGACCGCCCGGGGGACCGGCGGCCCAGCGCAGCCGCCCGACGCCGTGGTGGCCCACGGCGGGGCCGATCGCGGTGAAGGCGAAGACCGGCGGCAGGCTGGCGAGCAGTTCGGTCACCGCTTCGGAGATCGCGGCGTGGCCCGTCGCCGAGGCCTGCGGTTCGTGCAGCACGGCGCCTTCGGCATAGAGTTCGCCGATGGCCTCGATGCGTCGCCCGGCGTCGCGCTCGCCGAACACCCGCGTGAGGTTGGCCTGCATCAGGCCGTCATAGTCGATGCGTTCCGCGATCATCTTCCGTCTTCCGGACCAGGATTTCCGGGAGGGCGAGTGTTCTCAAACGCTCAATACGCCTTCGCTCGCCCGTCCGATCGAGGCAAGATTGTCCCGCCGCCGCGCGGAAGGCCCTGTCCGATCCTGCGATCGCTGGTTCGAAACCGCTGCGGGAACGCGATCAGCTCTTCCGGTCGCGTCGCCACGCCGCCGGCGTCGCGCCGGTGAGCTTGCGGAAGGTCCGGCCGAAATGCACCGCATCGGCGAAGCCGGTGGCCTCGGCCACCTGGTCGAGCGAGTCGCGGGTGTCGATCAGCGGGGCCTGGGCGCGCCGGATGCGCCCATCGAGCTGCCAGCGATAGGGCGCCATCCCCGTCGAGGCCTTGAACGCCCGGCTGAAGTGCGATTGCGACAGGCCGGCCAGCGCCGCCAGATCGGCGAGGTCGACGCGCTCGGGCAGATGGGCGTCCAGATATTCGACGACGCGCCGAAGCCGCCAGGGCGCCAGGCCCGCGCCGTCCGCGCCGGGCTCCGGCCGAGGGGCGAACAGCCGCGCCGTGATCGCGGCGGTCAAGCCGTCGCCATAGAGCTGGGTCGATGGATCGGGGTCGTTGACCGCCTCGGCGAGAAGCTTGACCAGCGTCCAGATGCGATCATCGGAAAAGCGCAGCCGCGGCGCGGCGGCCGCGTCGGTGTCGAATTCGCTGGCCAGCCGTTCGCCCAGCGCCGCGAAATCGAAGGCCAGGCTGGCGTCCTTCACGAAGCGCGAGTCGGCGGTGTAGCCCCACATCTCCACGCCGGCGGGAGCGAAGTCCAGGTGTCTGGGCGTGTAGCCGATCGGGCAGGGCTGGTCCTCGCGCAGACGGGGCTCGCAGGGGCTGCCGACTTCTTCCAGCACGGCGATGAGGCGGGTCTCGGTCTCGCCGTGCAGGTGATGCGCCACCCGGCCCATGCAGTGGAATTCGTTGACGTCGACGCGCACGCCGTTCCACGCGCGCCGCGACACCGACAGGCTCAGCACGTTCTCGGGCAGGGGAGACAGGCGGTCGACGCGGGCGTCCAGGATGGTTCTCCGAGCGGTGAGAGGATCACGGATGGCGAAGTGTAGTCCAACACTTCGACGGGCCAAGCGCCGTTCGGCGAGGAGGCTCTCTTCCCGCTAAGCCCGCGCCAGGGGCAGCAGGCTCACCACGTCCCCGATCCCCGCCGCCGCCTCGCCGGCCGGCCGGACCACCAGGCAGTCGGCGCGCGAGAACACGCCGATCAGCGACGAGTCCTGGTCGGGGAAGGGCGTGACCGTCACCCGCCCCAGGGCGTCGACGGCGCGGGCGGCGCGCATCCAGTGCTCGCGGGGGCCGTTGGCGGGCAGGGGCTGGGCCAGGACGCCGGCGGTGATCGGCAGGGCGGGATCGGCGCCGGACAGGGCGGCCAGCAGCGGGCGCAGGAACAGCTCGGCGCAGACCAGGGCCGAGGCCGGGTTGCCGGGCAGGCCCAGCACGCGCCGGCCGTCTCCCAGGGTTCCGAACCAGGTCGGCTTGCCGGGGCGCACGGCGACGGTCTCGACCCGCAGGGCCAGGCCCAGGGTCTCCAGGGCCGGCTTGACCAGGTCGTGGTCGCCGACCGAGGCCCCGCCGACCGTGACGATCAGGTCGGCCTGGGCGTCCTTCACGGCGGCGGCGATGGCCGCCAGGTCGTCGGCCTGGGCCTTCAGCCGCACGGCCTCGCCGCCCCAGGCCCGGACCAGGGCCGCCAGGGCGAACGAGCCGGACTCGAAGATCTGGTCGGGGGCCGGCACGTGGCCGGGCGGGACCAGTTCGTCGCCGGTGGCCAGGATGGCGACGCGGGGGCGGCGGGCGACGTCCAGGCTGGGCCAGCCGGCGGCGGCGGCCAGGGCCAGGGTCCAGGCGTCGATGCGGGTCCCCGCCGTCAGCAGGACGTCGCCGGCGCGGAAGTCGCCGCCGGCCAGGCGGATGTTGCCGGGCGGCGGATCGCGGTCGATCTGGAAGGTCACGACGTCGCCGTCGCGCGCGGCGTTCTCCTGGATGACCACCAGGTCGGCGCCGGGCGGCACGGGGGCGCCGGTGAAGATCCGCACCGCCTGGCCGGCCTCGACGGGGCGGGCGTGGGCGCGGCCGGCGGCGCTTTCGCCGGCGATCCTGAAGCGAGCCCCGGGCGTCAGGTCAGCGCGGCGGATGGCCCAGCCGTCCATGGCCGAGGCGTCGAACGGCGGCTGGTCGCGATCGGCGACGACGGAGGCGGCCAGGACGCGGCCGACGCTCTTGGCCAGCTCGACCTCCTCGACACCCAGCAGGGTCGCGTCGGCCAGCATCCGGGCGCGGGCCTCGGCGACGGTGAGGTTCTTGAGTGGGGTGGGGGGTGTCACGTGCTGCTCATCCCATCAAACCTTGTCATCCCGGAAAGCGCGTAGCGCTTATCCGGGACCGCCGGAAGCGCATGCGCTCAGGCGTCGGTCCCGGATCTTCGCTGCGCTTCGTCCGGGATGACAAGTTGAGGGTGCGCTATGCGGACCGGAAACTACCCGACGAACGCCCGCTCGATCACGAAGTCGCCCGGCTCGGCGTTGGAGCCTTCCTTCAGCCCGTGGGCTTCCAGCAGGGCGGCGGTGTCCTTGATCATCGCCATCGAGCCGCAGAGCATGGCGCGGTCGTGCTCGGGGTCGAACTTCACGCCGTCGATCTCGAGGTCGCGGAACAGCTGGCCGCTCTCGATCAGGTCGGTGAACCGGCCCTGGCGCTCGAACGGCTCGCGGGTGACGGTGGGGTAATAGACCAGCTGGGCCTTGGCCTCGTCGCCGACCAGCGGGTCGTCGTGGATCTCCGAGGTGAACAGGTCGCGATAGGCCAGTTCCTGCACTTCGCGCACGCCGTGGGCGACGATCACCCGCTCGAAGCGGCTGTAGGCGTCGGGGTCGCGGGCCACGGCCAGCCAGGGGGCCAGGCCCGTGCCGGTGCCGAACAGGAACAGGCGCTTGCCCGGGCGCACCGCGTCCAGCACCAGGGTGCCGGTCGGCTTCTTGCCCAGCAGCACCGGGTCGCCGGGCTGAATCTGTTGCAGGCGCGAGGTCAGGGGGCCGTCGGGCACCTTGATCGAGAAGAATTCCAGCTCCTCGGCGAAGCTGGGCGAGCCGATCGAATAGGCGCGCAGGATCGGCTTCTTCTCGCCCAGTTCCTCGCGCGGCGGCAGGCCGATCATCACGAACTCGCCGGAGCGGAAGCGGAAGCTGGCCGGGCGGGTGATGGCGAAGCTGAACAGGCGGTCCGTCCAGTGCTTGACCCACAGCACGGTCTCGGTGTGCTGGGCGGCTTCCTTCACGGGCGCGATGGTCGTCTCTATGGCCGTCATGCTTTGCGTCTTCTTGAGTCCTGGCCGCGTCCGTCCCGAAAGAGAACAGGCGCGCGCGATTTCAAAGGGCGTCGCCACGGCCCTGAAGCGACGTTTGTCTCATGTGAGCAGAGCCGGCCCGATGTCAACTTTCGTGGTCTGAAAGCGCGTTGAGAAAATCTTCCCCAAAACGGTCAAAAAGCGCGGCGCCTGTTTTTTGAACCGTGTCAAAATTGTGATTGCCGCCTCCCGAAACCGGGCGCACTCTTCCCGTCGCTTCGTTTGTCCAGTGGACGCGAAGCCAACGATACGGAGGAACGTATGCGGGTAAGGTTCGTAAAGGCCGCCGCGGCGGCCAGTCTGTTAGCGTTAAGCGTAGCTGCCTGCGGGCAGGAAACGGGACCTGCGTCTCAAAAGGCCCAGTCGGTGTCTCTGGAAGGCAAGGCGGTCACGGCCTCGGGCTGTGTCCGACCGGTGGAATCGACGTCGTGCATCGTGGTTCGCGGCCCAGGCGGCGGCTACTACGACATCTCCGGAGCTTCGCCGGCCCCCGATCCCAGCAAGGGCGTGGCGGTTTCGCTGCGAGGCCGGGACAACGGCAAGAACACCGAGTGCGGGCGCCAGCTCGACGACGTGAAGTGGTCGTATCTCAACATCCAATGCGCGGCGCTGACGACCGCGCCGGCGACGACGCCGGAAAAGGCCGGCTGACCGTCTCAAGGCTCGCCGGAGCCCGGACCAGTCCGGGTCTTCGACGAGCCTGAGCTATATCTCGACGCTCCGGCGCGGGGTCGAGGGCGCGAACCTTGCCGCTGGATGGCCGGCCCTGGGTCGGGTCTGGCCCGGGTCTGGCGACGTCGGCATGACGCGGTCCCTCCGGGGCGGGGTGGCTGGGCGTCCAGCTCTCGTCCATTGCTCGCGCGCCTGAACCTTACGACCCTGAACCCTGCGAAAACGTCCGCCGGATACGCCCCCGGACAGGCCCCCGGACATGCCCGTCGGGCGGAACGGTCGTAGAACCCGCGCCGACCCCGCACTGGGCCGCTTGCCGGGCTCGAACGACCCTGCTAAACGACGCGGCTCTGGCGATGAGACCAACGCGCTGGCGGGCCGCAAAGGCCTACCGGCGCGCTGTTCATTGTCAGAAAGCCAAGATTCCCCCTAAAGGGATCGCGGTTCCGCAGGAGTGTAGCTCAGCTGGTAGAGCATCGGTCTCCAAAACCGAGGGTCGTGGGTTCGAGTCCCTCCACTCCTGCCACTATATGTCATCGGTCGGCCCGGCTTCTCGGGCTGCCCCACCGAAAGTCGCGAGCCTTCTAAGTCATGGCCAGGAAACCGGGTTCGAGCCCGTCAGCGATCAAGAGCCGCGCCGCCAAGACGGCGGCGGCGCTCGCGCCCGCGGGTCAGGCGTCCAGCGCCCTGGCCAAGGCTCCGGCCGCGCCGAAGAAGCCTATCAATCCTTTGCAGTTCGCCCGTGAAGTGCGCGCCGAGGCCCGCAAGATCACCTGGACCACCCGCAAGGAGACCTGGATCACCTCGGTGATGGTCTTCATCATGGTGGTGATCACGGCGCTGTTCTTCACCTTCGCCGACTGGCTGCTGGGCATGGGCGCAAACCTGCTCCTCAAGTTCGCCGCGGGAAATTAAGCACCATGAGCACCGACACCGCGTCCAACCCGAACCACAAGTGGTACATCGTCCACGCCTACTCGAACTTCGAGAAGAAGGTGGCCGAGAGCATCCGCGAACAGGCCAAGAGCCACGGTCTGGAAGACAGCTTCTCCGAGATCCTGGTGCCCACCGAGGACGTCGTCGAGATCCGTCGCGGCCGCAAGGTCAACGCCGAGCGCAAGTTCTTCCCCGGCTACGTGCTGGTGAAGATGAACCTGACGGACGAAGCCTACCACCTGATCAAGAACACCCCGAAGGTCACCGGCTTCCTGGGCAGCGCGTCCAAGCCGCAGCCGGTGTCGGAAAAGGAAGTCCAGCGCATCGTCGGCGCGATCGAGGAAGGCGTCGAGCGTCCCAAGACGGTCGTGCTGTTCGAGATCGGCGAGAACGTCCGCGTCACCGACGGCCCGTTCGCCAGCTTCAACGGCTCGGTCGAGCAGGTCGACGAGGAGCGGGCCCGCCTGCGCGTCACCGTCTCGATCTTCGGCCGCGCCACCCCGGTGGAACTGGAATACAGCCAGGTCGAGAAGATCGCCTAGGGGCGCTTTCACCGTCGAACTTTCGAAAACCCCGCGCTCGCAAGGCGCGGGGTTTTTGCTGTGCGGCGTTGACGTGTCGCCTATAATATAGCTACATGGCAATATAGCTACGAGGCGATGTTCATGCCCTCCGTTCCGACCCAGCAGCTCGACCGTGTCTTCGCCGCCCTGGCCGACCCGACCCGGCGGGCGATCCTGGCGCGGCTGTCGCTGGGCGAGGCGACGGTGAACGACCTGGTCGAGCCCTTCGCCCTGGCCCAGCCCACCATCTCCAAGCACCTGAAGGTGCTGGAAGGCGCCGGCCTGGTGTCGCGCGGACGCAGCGCCCAGTTCCGTCCCGTGCGCCTGGAGGCCGCGCCCCTGGAGGACGTGGCCCAATGGATCGGCGGCTACCGCCGGTTCTGGGCGGAAAGCCACGACCGCCTCGACGCCTATGTGAAAACCCTGCAAGCCGAGGAGACCTCGCATGACGCCCCCCGCGACGACTGAACCTGAAGCCGCCCGCCAGATCATCATCACCCGCCAGTTCGACGCCCCGGCCCGCATCCTGTTCCTGGCCCACAGCAAGCCCGAGCACGTCATGAAATGGTTCGGTCCGGTGGGCTGGCCGCTGACGACCTGCGACATGGATTTCCGGGTCGGCGGCCGCTACCACTTCGCCATGACCGGCCCTGACGGCGAGCCGGGCCCGCCGTTCGGCGGCGAGTATCTCGCGATCGAGCCGGACCGGCGGATCGTCTACAGCAACGGCTTCAAGAAGCCTGGCTCGCCCCGCTTCGTGGTCGAGATCACCTTCGAGGAGGCCGGTGGCAAGACGACCCTGACGTCGGTCTCCACCTTCGACTCCGTGGCGGTGCGCGACGAATACGCCGCGATGGGCTTCAAGGAAGGCACGGAGTCGGGCCTGGATCAGTTGGCCGATGTGGTCGCGGCGCTGAAGACCGAGGCCTGAGGCGCAATCTGGGGACACACACTCACCGCGAGGCCTCGCCAGGTTCGCAAGGCATCCGGGGGTGAGTGTGTGTCCCCCGTTCCTGCATCGACCTTTCACCCGACCTCGCTCCGCGAAGCCACCCTCTCCCGCAAGGGGAGAGGGATCAGAGTTCTGAAAACCCCACGCCCGGCCGGGCCTCGACGTCGCGCGCCGTGACGTTCTCGCCGCATTCCGAGCAGACCTGCACCGGCTGGAAGTCGCAGCCGCAGCCCTTGTGGCGGCGCACCACGGGCGGCCCCGCCTGGCCGGCATAGTGGTCGTCGCCGAACCGGGCGATGGCCAGGATCACCGGATGCAGCTCCAGCCCCTTGGCGGTCAGCCGGTATTCGTGGCGCGGCGGGTTGTGCTGGTAGGCCTCGCGGCGCAGCACACCTTCCTCGACCAGCACCCGCAGGCGATCGGTGACGATGGTGCGCGAGATGCCCAGGCGCGCCTGGAAGGCCTCGAACCGCCGCACGCCCAGGAAGCAATCGCGCAGGATCATCAGCGTCCAGCGGTCGCCGATCACCGCCAGCGACCGGGCGATCGAACACGGCTGATCGGCCAGGGCGTCCCACTTCATGTCGCGTCTCGCATCGCCATGTCTTCAGACTGCCATTGACTCGGTACAGATTCAATACGAACGATGGGAGAAACAAGCACGGAGGAGACGCGACATGGCCATCGAACCTGTTTCCAAGGGCGTCTGCCTGGTGGTCGGCGCGGGCGACGGCGTCGGCGGGGCGATCGCCCGGGCCTTCGCCGCCAAGGGCCTGGAGGTCTGCGTCACCCGCCGGCCACGCCATCTGGACCAGCTGGAGGCCCTGGCCGAGCAGATCCGCGCCGCGGGCGGCCGGGCCCGCGCCTATGGCGTCGACGCCCGCCAGGAGGCCGACATGGTGGCGCTGTTCGAGACCATCGAGCGCGAGGTCGGGCCGCTGGAGGTGGTGGTCTTCAACATCGGGGCCAATGTGCGCTTCGGGATCGCCGAGACCACGGCCCAGGTGTTCAGCAAGGTCTGGGAGATGGCCTGTTTCGCCGGCTTCCTGACCGGACGCGAGGCGGCTAAGGCCATGGTCCCGCGCGGCCGGGGCTCGATCCTGTTCACCGGGGCCAGCGCCTCCCTGCGCGGCAAGGAGGGCTTCGCCGCCTTCGCCTCGGCCAAGGCCGGCCTGCGGGCCGTGGCCCAGAGCCTGGCGCGCGAGCTGGGCCCCAGGGGCGTGCACGTGGCCCACGTGGTGATCGACGGGGCCATCGACGGGGTCTTCACCCGCTCGATACGCGACGACGTCGAGGGGCTGCTGGCCCGCGACGAGATCCTCAAGCCCGACGAGATCGCTCAAAGCTTCGTCTGGCTGCACGAGCAGGGGCGGTCGGCCTGGACCCACGAACTGGACCTGCGCCCCTGGGCCGAGACCTGGTGAGGACGCGACATGACCAACCCCAAGACCCCCGCCCCCAAGACGATTGAGTTCATCTTCGATTTCGGCAGCCCCAACGCCTATCTGGCCTGGAAGGTGCTGCCGGCCATCGCCGCGCGGACCGGCGCGACGGTCGTCCTGCTGCCCTGCCTGCTGGGCGGGATCTTCAAGCTGACCGGCAACCAGGCCCCGATGGTCGCGTTCGGCGGCGTCAAGGGCAAGATGGCCTACGAGATGCTGGAGACCCGGCGCTTCATCGAGGCCCACGGCCTGACCGCCTTCCGGTTCAACCCGCACTTCCCCGTCAACACCCTGCTGCTGATGCGCGGCATGGTCGCGGCCCAGCGGGCCGGGGTGGGCGAGCCCTATCTGGACGCCATGCTGCGCGGCATGTGGGAGGAGGGGCTGAAGCTGGACGACCCGGCCGTGTTCACCGCCGCCCTCGACGCGGCCGGTCTCGACGGCGCGGCCCTGCTGGCGGCCACCGGCGATCCGGAGGTCAAGGCCCAGCTGATGGCCAATACCGAAGCCGCCGTCGCCCGCGGCGCGTTCGGTATCCCGACCTTCTTCGTCGGCGACGAGATGTTCTTCGGCAAGGAGCGCCTGGGCCAGGTGGAGGCGCTGCTGGCCGATTGACGGGCGATAGCCACTACTATTGTTTTCTCGGGCAGGCGGTCCGCATACGGAAGAGAGCGCCGCGACGAGGAAGGCGCACGATGGCCGAGGCTCCCGACGGCACCGAACTGGCGGCCATGATCCGGCGCGGCGACCTGACGGCGGTCGAGGCGATCGACGCCGCCATCGCCCGGGTCGAGGTCCTGCAGCCCAGGCTGAACTTCCTGGTCGCCGAGACCTACGAGCGGGCCCGCGACCGGGCCAAGGCGGGCGGGCTGAGCGGGCCATTCGCCGGGGTGCCCTATCTGATCAAGGACATGTTCGACGTCGTCGGCTCGACCACCCGCTATGGCTCGCGCTTCAGCGCCGCCCTGCCGCCGGCCGGGGCGCAAGGACCGATGATCGACGCCCTGGAGCGCGCGGGGCTGGTGCTGATCGGGCGCTCGGCCCTGGGCGAGTTCGGCTTCCTGCCGACCACCGAGCCGCTGGCCTTCGGCCCGACGCGCAGTCCCTGGAACCCCGAGCGCACGCCGGGCGGCTCGTCCGGCGGCGCCGCGGCCGCCGTGGCCTCCGGCGCCGTGCCCATGGCCGACGCGGCCGACGGCGGCGGTTCGATCCGCATCCCGGCCTCGGCCTGCGGCCTCTTCGGCCTGAAGCCGTCGCGCGGCCGGATGGTCGGCGACCAGATGCCTGCCGCCGGTTTCGACGTGACGGTGCAGCACGGCCTGACGCGCACCGTGCGCGACTCGGCGACCCTGTTCGCGGCCACGGAACGTCGGGACGGGAGCGCGGCCTTCGCGCCGGTCGGCGTGGTGACCACCGCCAACGTCCGTCGGCTGCGGGTGGGGCTGGTGCCCCACGGCTTGAACGGACGGCCGGCGGATCCCCAGGTCCAGGCCGGGGTCGATGCGACGGTCCGCCTGTTGGCCGGCCTGGGCCACGCGGTGCGACCGACCGACTGGCCGATCGACGGGCGCGAGCAGGGCGCCGATTTCATGACGCTGTGGACCAACGCGGCCTTCGACGTCACGCGGCTGATCCGCCAGATGACCGGACAGCCCCCCGACGCGCGCCAGCTGGAACCTTTCACCCTGGCCATGGCGGAGATGGCGGCCGCCGCCCCGGCGGGCGCTCTGGACGCCGCCCGGACGCGCCTGCGCGCCGTGGCGGCCGCCTACGACCGGTGGTTCGCCGATTTCGACGTCATCCTGTCGCCGGTGCTGACCACCCCGCCGATACCGATCGGCCAGATCGCCGGCGACGTGCCGTTCGAGACCATGTTCGAGCGGTTGGGGCGCTTCAGCAACTACACCACCCTGCACAACATCGCCGGCTCCCCGGCCATGAGCGTCCCGCTGCACTGGACCGACGACGGCCTGCCGGTCGGCCTGCAGTTCGCCGCGCGGGCCGGCGACGAGCGGACCCTGTTCGAGCTGGCCTTCGAACTGGAGGCCGCCCAGCCCTGGGCTCACCGACGGCCGGCGGTGTGGGCGGACTAGGAGCGGATCGGCCGCACGGTTCCTTATGATCGTCTTATGCCGCCACCCCGGTTCCGAATGGATCGCTTACGCCCCGGCGCGCGAGACTCGGCAGGTGATGCACCTCGCCAGGAACCGCCCCATGACCTCCGCGACCGGTCAGAAACTCGCCTCGCTGCTGCTCTCCCTGGGCGGCGTCGCCGGCTTCGCCGCGCTGCTGGTGGTGGGCGTCCACCACCCGGCCCAGGCCGGGGTGCTGTGGTTCTGCGCCTTCGTCTGGCTGCTGGCCTGCGGGGTCAGCAAGCTGGTGTTCGACCTGAGCGAGGCGGCGGGGCGCGACGCCGACCGGGACGGCGGGCCACGCTCGCGGACCCGAGGCGGGGCGAGGACGGTCTGGCGGGACGCGGGCGACGGCTCTAAGGACCGGTGACGCCGATCGCCGCCTCCAGGCAGGAACCCCCATGGCCGACGACCTCATCATCCGCCCGATCGCCCAGGCCGACCACGACCGGTGGCTGCCGCTGTGGGACGGCTACAACGCCTTTTACGGCCGGGCCGGCGACACCGCCCTGGACCCGGCGATCACCGCCATGACCTGGAGCCGGTTCTTCGACGCCTATGAACCCGTCCACGCCCTGGTCGCCGAACGCGGCGGCCGGCTGCTGGGCCTGACCCACTACCTGTTCCACCGCAGCACCACGGCGATCGCGCCCATCTGCTACCTGCAGGACCTGTTCACCACCGCCGAGGCGCGGGGCCACGGCGTGGGGCGGGCGCTGATCGAGGGGGTGTACGACGCGGTCCGGGCGGCCGGGGCGAGCCGGGTCTATTGGCAGACGCACGAGACCAACGCGACGGCGATGCGGCTGTACGACCAGGTGGCCGAGAAGTCGGGGTTCTTGGTGTATCGGAAGCTGGCCTGATGATCCCTATAGTTTTGCCATATCTAAAACTCAACATATGGGAGAGTGTGCGGGCAACGGTTTGTCCGACCAGGAACTCGCCATGCGCCGCCCCCGCCTCTGGACCCTCGCGACCCTGTGTCTCGCCGCTTCCGCCTGCGCCCCGCCCGCCGCCAAGGCCCCGCAGGTCGCCGCCGGCCCGGGCCAGTGCGGCGGTTCGGTCATCCCGCCGCAGGTCCGTCTGACACCGGCCGAGATCGCCGCCCTGCCCAGTAGCGGGAAGCCGGGGGGCGTCCAGACCACCGTGCTCTACGGCGATCCGGGTCAACCTGGCCTCTACACGGCGATGCTGGCCATTCCGGCCGGTTTCGTGCTGGCCGCCCACACCCATGAGGACACCCGCACGACGACGGTGGTATCGGGGACGTGGTCCATCGGTTACGGCCGGAAATTCGACGTGGCCCAGACCAAGGCCCTGCCGCCGGGCAGCCTCTATAGCGAGCCCAAGACCGTGGCCCACTTCGGGACGGCCAAGGACGGGCCGGTGGTGCTCTATGTCACGGGCTGCGGGCCGTCGAACACGGTGTTCGTGGATCCGCCAGCCCCGCCCGCGTCGCGCTAGACTCCCCACCCTCCACCTGCTACACGCCGCGCCTCGCTCCAGGACTCCGTCCCGGGGCGTGCTTGTCGTTCTCGGCAAGCTCAAATCCGTGGGAGGGCCGCCAGCCCGCACCACGGCCACACAGCGAAGGCCGTTAGCTCGGCTTTCTTGAGAGGATACGATGGCTAAGAAGATCCTGGGCTATATCAAGCTCCAGGTGAAGGCCGGCTCCGCCACGCCTTCACCGCCCATCGGCCCCGCACTGGGCCAGCGCGGCGTCAACATCATGGGCTTCTGTAAGGAGTTCAACGCGCGCACCGAGAACGTCGAAAAGGGCACCCCCCTGCCGACCGTGATCACCGTGTACCAAGACAAGTCGTTCACCTTCGTCACCAAGACCCCGCCGGCGACGCACTATCTGAAGCAGATCACCGGCCTGAAGTCCGGCGCCAAGCTGACCGGTCGCGAGACCGTCGGCGAAGTGACGCGCACCCAGCTGCGCGAGATCGCCGAAAAGAAGATGAAGGACCTGAACGCCAACGATCTCGAGGCCGCGGCCAAGATCATCGAAGGCTCCGCCAAGGCCATGGGCCTGAAGATCGTGGAGGCCTAAGACCATGGCCAAGCAACCCAAGCGCATCCAGGCCTGGACCGGCGACCGTGAGTCCGCTCACGCCGTCTCCGAAGCCATCGCCCTGGTCAAGGCCAACGCCAAGGCCAAGTTCGACGAGTCGGTCGAGATCTCGATCAACCTCGGCGTCGACCCGCGCCACGCCGACCAACAGGTCCGCGGCGTCGTCAACCTGCCGTCGGGCACCGGCCGTGACGTCCGCGTCGCCGTCTTCGCCAAGGACGCCAAGGCCGCCGAAGCCACCGCGGCCGGCGCCGAACACGTCGGCGCGGAAGATCTGTACGAAAAGATCGCCGGCGGCTTCATGGACTTCGATCGCGTCATCGCGACCCCGGACATGATGGCCCTGGTCGGTCGTCTCGGTAAGGTGCTGGGCCCGCGCGGCCTGATGCCCAACCCGAAGGTCGGCACCGTGACCCCGAACGTCGCCCAGGCCGTCAAGGACGCCAAGGGCGGCGCCGTCGAGTTCCGCGTCGAGAAGGCGGGCATCGTCCACGCCGGCATCGGCAAGGTCTCGTTCACCGACGAAGCCCTGCTGCTGAACGTCAAGGCCATCGTTGACGCGCTCAACAAGGCCAAGCCGACCGGCGCCAAGGGCGTCTATGTGAAGCGTATCGGCCTGTCCTCGACGATGGGTCCGGGCTTCAAGATCGACGTGGCCTCGATCAACGCCTAAGGCGTTCTTCGACCCAGGATCACGGAACGGGCGCTGGAGCGATCCAGCGCCCGTTTTGCGTTTGGGGCGCGGTTGGTCGGTGGTTCGGCCAATGCTAGATTCAAGACCGCACCTCGCATTTTCCGAAGGCGGACTTCCAATGGCCATTCACGTCGCGAACCCGGAAGTCTGTGCTCTGGTGAAGTTGTTCGCCAAGGAGCGCGGCGTGAGCATGAGCGAAGCCGTGAAGATCGCCGTCAGAGAAGCTCTGGCGGCGAGAGACGAGCCGGTAAGCGCGATGAAGGCGGATATCGCTGCGATTGATATCGAGCCCGCGTGATCGAACCTCAAACCCCAGACGTCGCCGTGATCGGCGGCGGGCCGGCCGGGCTGATGGCGGCCGAGGTGCTGAGCGCGGCCGGGCTGTCGGTGGCGGTGTACGAGCGCATGCCGACCCTGGGGCGCAAGTTCCTGATGGCCGGGCGTGGCGGGCTGAACCTGACCCATTCGGAGGAGTTCGAACGGTTCGCCGGCCGCTATGGCGCGGCGGGCGAGCGGTTGCGGCCGATGCTGGAGGCCTTCACCCCCGCCGACCTCGTGGCCTGGGCGAACGGGCTGGGGCAGGCGACCTTCGTCGGCTCCAGCGGCCGGGTGTTTCCCAGGGCGCTGAAGGCCTCGCCGCTGCTGCGGGCCTGGATCGCGCGGCTGGAGGGGCAGGGGGTGACGCTGAACACCCGGACCGCCTGGACCGGCTGGACCGCGGCCGGCGACCTGGCCTTCGACACGGTCGAGGGGCCGCTGACCGTCCGCCCGCGCGCCACGATCCTGGCCCTGGGCGGCGCAAGTTGGGCCAAGCTCGGCTCCGACGGGGCCTGGGCGCCGCTGCTGGCCGCGCGGGGCGCTCCGGTCGCGCCGTTCCGCCCGGCCAATGTCGGTTTCACGGTGGCGTGGAGCGCGGTGTTCCGCGAGCGCTTCGCCGGCTGTCCGCTGAAGAACATCGCCTTGAGCTTCGAAGGCGCGACCGCGCGCGGCGACGCCCTGGCGGCGGGCTACGGCCTGGAGGGCGGGGCGGTCTACGCCCTGTCGGCGGCCTTGCGCGACGCGGTCGAAGGGCGGGGCAGCGCGACGCTGACGGTTGATCTGCGGCCCGACCTGTCGGTCGCCCAGCTGACGGCCAGGCTGAGCCGGCCGCGCGGCGGGCAGTCGCTGTCGAGCTGGCTGCGCAAGGCCGCCCACCTGTCGCCGGTCGAGATCGGCCTGCTGCGCGAGGCCCACGGCGTGGCCCTGCCGGTCGCGCCCGACGCCCTGGCGGCGGCGATCAAGGCCGCGCCGATCGTGCTGACCGGCGTCCAGGGCCTGGAGCGGGCGATCTCGTCGGCCGGCGGCCTGGACTTCGCGGCGCTGGACGGGCTGGAACTGAAGGCGGCGCCCGGGGTGTTCGTGGCCGGCGAGATGCTGGACTGGGAGGCCCCGACCGGCGGCTACCTGCTGCAGGCGTGCTTCGCGACGGGCGTGGCGGCGGCCAGGGCGGTGGTCGAGCGGTTGAGGGGCTGATCCCGGACTGGGGACAGGCGCATGCGCCTGTCCCCGATCACGGAGCCTTCATCGCCCCTCTGATCTTCGCCGCCATCGCCTCGATCTCCTTCGGGTCGCCCTTCTCGTTCTCGACGAATGTCAGCGGCTTGCCGGCGACACGCGGAATGACGTGGACGTGCAGGTGCGGCACGCTCTGGCCGACGCCGTTGTTCTGGACGATCGTGAAGCCCTCCACGCCCAGGCCGTCGACCTGGGCCTGGCCGACGCGGGCGGCCACAGCCATGATCCGCGACAGGTCCTGCGGCGCGATCTCCAGGAGGTTGCGGGCCTTGGAGGTCTTGGAGATCACCAGCACGTGGCCGGGCTCGGCCGGGGCGTGGTCCATGAAGGCCAGGACCTGGTCGTCCTCGTAGACCTTGGGCACGGCGACCTCGCCGCGCAGGATCCGGGCGAACGGGTTGGTCTCGTCATAGGCCGCCTTCAGCGGGATCTGAGGCGTGCCCGGCCTGGCCGAGGCGGGGTCGAAGCGGCCCAGCCAGCGGAGGATCTCGGCCGTCAGCGCGATGCGGGCGTCCGAGAAGCTGTGGTCGGTGGCCAGGCGGGTTTCGGTCAGGGCCGGCGCGCCGGCCTGGCGCGCGGCCTGGGCCAGCTTGGTCGCGCCGATGCCGTAGTCGGCCCCGACCAGCAGCAGCGGACGATCGGCGATCCGGGCCACCAGGCTTTCCAGGTTCAGCCTGGAGCCGCTGGTCTCGATCTCCTTGATCAGCAGTTCGGCGCTGGTCCCGGCCAGGGGCACGGTGTCGGGACGCAGGGCGGCGGCGGCGGCCTTGCGCACGGCCGGGCTGGTGATCTTCGCCTTCTCGCCGCCGATGTCCCAGGCGTCGACCAGGATGGTCCCGGCCACCTTGGGGTCGGCGGCCGAGGCGTCGGCGGCCATGAAGCCGCCCATGCTGTGGCCGGCCACCACGATCCGCGTCGGGTCGATGTGGTACTTGGCGACATTGGCCGGGTCGCGCAGGAAGGCCACGGCGGCCTCGCCGTCGGCGCGGGCGTGGGCGAACAAGAAGCTTCCCGGGCTGCCCCAGGAGCCGCGATAGTTGATCCGCATCACGTTCCAGCCGGCCCGGCGCACGGCCTGCATGATGTCGACATTGGTCTCGTTGCCCGGGAAGCCGTGCAGGAACAGCAGGGTGGGGTGGGGCGCCTCGCCCGAGGCCAGGTACATCACCGCATTGACCCCTACCCCGCCGGTCGGAACGGTGAAGGCGGCCAGGTCGGCCGGATGGGCCGCGTCGCGGGCGGTGTCGGCGACCACCGCCCTGGGGATCGGCGCGAAACGCGGCTCGGCCTGGACGGTGGTGGCGAGCAGCAGGAGGGCGGCGAGCCCGGCGGTGAACGTGCGGATCATGGAAGGGGCCCCCTCGACGGTCCCCTTGTTATCCGGGAAATCCGACGGATGACCAGTCTCCCGTCCTCCTCGCTGGCGATGGAAGATGCCGGGTGTTGAAATCCGTCTGCAAACCGTCTATACGCCGCCCCTTCTCCGCTGGGCTCGCCCGGCGGTGATCCTGTTTGAGAACTGCGGGACGTGGGGTCACCACGCCATAATCGAGGAAGAGCCCTTCCTCGCCGTCGGGAGACAGGGATGGACAAGACCACGCTATTTCCTCCTTCACGGATGGGACGCGCGGCTGACTTTCCTTGGAACAGGCTGATGCAACTCGCGTGCGGGAGCGATCCCTCATGCGTCGGGCATTTGGCTGCCGGAATGGTCCGGCCGCTGTAATTGAGTAGGAGACCGCAATGGACCGCGCTCAAAAGCAGGAGTCGATCGAATCGCTGAAAGGCGTGTTCGAAGGCGCCGGCGCTGTCGTCGTGACCCACTACATGGGCATGACCGTTGCGGAAATGACTGAACTGCGTAGCCGCCTCCGCAAGGAAGAGGCCACGTTCCAGGTGGTGAAGAACACCCTGGTCCAGAAGGCCCTCGGTGGCTCGATCGGTGAAGCGGGCGACGCCCTGTTCACCGGCCCGGTCGCCATCGCCTTCGGCAAGGACCCGGTCTCCGCCGCCAAGATCGTCACCCAGTACGCCAAGGAAAACGACAAGCTCAAGCTGGTCGGCGGCATCCTGGGTCAGACGACTGTTCTGGACGAAAAAGCGGTGCGGGCTCTCGCCACGCTGCCGTCGCTCGACCAGATCCGTGGCAAGCTTATCGGCCTCATCCAGGCTCCGGCGACCAAGATCGCCGGCGTCCTGCAGGCCCCGGCTGGCCAACTGGCGCGCGTCTTCAACGCTTATGCGACCAAAGACGCCGCGTAACGGTCATCTCCGCGTACATCCCTCATTCGTTTTAGGAAAATGAACATGTCCAAGCTCGAAAAGCTGGTTGAAGAACTGTCCACCCTGTCGGTCCTCGAAGCCGCTGATCTGTCCAAGATGCTGGAAGAAAAGTGGGGCGTTTCGGCCGCTGCTCCGGTCGCCGTCGCCGCTGCTGGCGGCGCCGCCGCTGCTCCGGCCGAAGCCGCCGAAGAGCAAACCGAGTTCACCGTTGTTCTGACCGCCGGTGGCGACAAGAAGATCAACGTGATCAAGGAAGTCCGCGGCGTCCGTCCGGACCTCGGCCTGAAGGAAGCCAAGGACCTGGTCGAAGGCGCTCCGCAGAACGTCGTCGAAAACGTCTCCAAGCAAGTCGCCGAAGAGATCGCCAAGAAGCTGACCGAAGCCGGCGCCAGCGTCACCGTGAAGTAATTCACGTCCCACGCTCCGGCGTGGGAACGACCTGCCGGCGTCAGTTCTGACGCCAAGATCGCGGCCCCGGAGGGAAACCTCCGGGGCCGTTTTCGTTCTTCGTCTGCCTGATCGGCTTCGCGATCTCGCTGGTCGGCAAGGCGATCCGGCGCGATCGAGGTCCATTGGTAGTATCAATCTTGTTGACGCTGCCCGGCCTCATCTCTAGCCATGCGGTCAATAGATAGCGGTAACATTAGGGGAAGCGATGGATCGGCTGAGCAAGAGCGCGCGGCGCTGGTCGGCGAGACTGGTCTTGGGCCTGGCCCTGAGCCTCGCCGCCGGGGTCATGGCCAATCTGGCCGCGCCGATGACGGCCGCGGCCGAGCCCCTGGCGGTGATGGACCGCAACGGTTCCTACGTTTCGGTCGAGACCTACGCTCCCAACATCGTCCGGGTGACGATCAGCCAGGACAAGGACCTGGCCGCCGGGGCCCCCGGCTACGGCTTCACCGGCCAGAGCGACGCCAAGGGCTGGCGCCATGACCAGAAGGCCGGAGCCGACATCTTCACCTCCGGCGCGCTGTCGCTGGAAGTCGTGGCCCAGCCCTGGCCGGGCGCGCCCTCACAGATGGATCGCTACTTCGCCCCGTCGCTGCCGCCGGTTTCGGTCAAGGTGCGCAAGGCCGACGGTTCGGACCTGGTGGCGATGAATGGCTGGGAAATGTCGCCGCACGTCGTGGCGGGCGAGAAGACCTACCAGGCCGGGGCCAGCTTCTCGACCAGCGCCGACGAGCACTTCTACGGCCTGGGCCAGAACCAGGAAGGGATTCTGGACCTGCGCGGTCGGACCATCGACTGCAAGCACTTCTACGACGCCCCGCACGGCGAGACCGTCTGCGTGCCGTTCATGGTCTCGTCGAAGGGCTACGGCATCCTGTGGGACAACCCGTCCGACACCCACGTCTATCCGGCCGTCAACGGCCGCACCCTGTGGCAGTCGAACGTCGGCGAGCGGGTGTCGTTCTTCGTGATCACCGGCGGCTATGACGAGATCTACGCCGGCTACCGCAAGCTGACGGGCGTGACGCCGCTGCCGCCCAAGGCCGCCTTCGGCCTGATCCAGTCCAAGGCCCGCTACGAGAGCCAGCAGCAGATTCTCGACGCCGCCAAGGGCTATCGCGACCGCGGCT
Source organism: Caulobacter sp. AP07 (assembly GCF_000281955.1). Taxonomy (GTDB): domain Bacteria; phylum Pseudomonadota; class Alphaproteobacteria; order Caulobacterales; family Caulobacteraceae; genus Caulobacter. The sequence continues at coordinate 46,308 of NZ_AKKF01000004.1, forward strand.
ATCCGCTGGATGTGATGGTGCTGGACTGGTTCCACTGGACCCGGATGGGCCAGATGGACATCGACCCGACCTACTTCCCCGACCCGGCCGCGATGAACAAGGACCTGCACGACCACGGCGTGCGCAGCATCATCAGCGTCTGGCCGCGCTACGAGAAGGAAGGCCGCTACTTCAACTTCCTGGCCGACAAGGGCTGGCTGCTCAAGGACGCCGACGGCAAGGTCGTCGACGGCCTGGCGTTCCGCAGCGACCGCACCGGCGGCCTGATCGACAGCACCAATCCCCAGGCCCGCGAGTGGTACTGGGGCAAGATCCGCGACAACATCGCCTCCAAGGGCTTCGATTGGTTCTGGCTGGACGAGACCGAGCCGGACCTGGTGCCGGACGGCTATTTCTATTCGATCGGCTCGGGCGACCGCTATCACAACGTCTTCCCGCTGCTGCACACCCAGGGCGTGGCCGAGGGTTCGCGCCGCGACCGGCCCGACAAGCGCAACCTGATCCTGGCCCGCGCGGCCTATATCGGTTCGCAGCGCAACGGCGGCCTGTTCTGGTCGTCCGACATCCAGCCGACCTGGGAAGCTCTCAAGCGGCAAGTGCCGACGGGGCTGAACTTCACCGCCTCGGGCCTGGCCTATTGGGGCAACGACATCGGCGGCTGGCAGTGGCTGCCGCAGACCACCACGGCGACCAAGGCGCCGCTGCTGGATCCGTCCGACGCCCGCGCCGTGGTCGGCCAGAACAACGACTATCCCGAGCTGCTGGCGCGCTGGTTCCAGTACGGGACCTTCACCCCGACCCTGCGCATCCACGGTTCGCGCAAGGAGGTCGAGATCTGGCAGTACGGCAAGGGCGCCGAGGCGGTCATGGCCAAGTACCTGAAGCTGCGCTACGCCCTGATGCCGTACCTGTACTCGATGGGCCATGCGACCTACGAGACCGGCGCGCCGTTCATGCGCGGGCTGTTCATGGACTTCCCGGGCGATCCCAAGGTGGCCAACCTCGGCGACCAGTACATGTTCGGTCCGGCCTTCCTGGTGGCCCCGATCACCGACCAGGGCGTCGAGGACCGCGACGTCTACCTGCCGGCCGGGGCCGACTGGTACGACTACTGGAGCGGCAAGAAGTTCACCGGCGGCCAGACGATCAGCGTCCATGCGCCGATCGACACCATCCCGCTGTTCGTCCGGGCCGGCTCGATCGTCCCGATGGGCGCGCCGATCCAGAGCACGGCCACGCCGCAGGCGATCAACGCGGTGAAGGTCTATCCGGGCCGCGACGCCGAGTTCACCCTCTATGACGACGACGGGGTGACCAACGCCTACGAGAAGGGTGTCGGCAAGACGGTGAAGCTGCACTGGGACGACAAGGCCGGCAAGCTGACGGCCGTGGGCGACAAGGGCCTCGGCGCCCAGGCGCTGGCGGCGGTGCAGGTGGTGAAATAACCACTGTCATCCCGGACAAGCGCGCAGCGCGCCGATCCGGGACCGACGCCTGAGCTCGGCGCTTCCGGCGGTCCCGGATCTGCGCCCGGCTCAGGCGGGCGCAGATCCGGGATGACAACGGTGGGGGAAGTTCCAAGCCTCACCGAACGCGTCCGCATTCTTTTGTGGATAAACCCCCTTTCCAACCCCGTCGGGTTGGCCTATATCCGCCCGTTCACGAAGACATTCGGCGGAGCGCGCACGCGCGTGTCCGCATATTACGCCCCGAGGCGCGGTCAGCCGCCCTCCGATCCGCGCGAAGGGGCGCCCGTCAAGCTTCCGGTCCCGGTCGCCTGGCAGGGGAATTCCAGCGTCCAGCGTTCTCTCAAGCGGAGAGCGGCGAGGGTGGACGCTAAGGCATTCGAATTTACGCGCGGACTCCAGTTCCGCGCCGCAGGGAAAAAACATGGCGCAATCCTTCACCGGCAAGAAGCGGATCCGGAAGTCTTTCGGCCGCATCCCCGAAGCTGTGCAAATGCCGAACCTGATCGAGGTTCAGCGCTCCTCCTACGAACAGTTCCTCCAGCGCGAGGTCCGTCCGGGCCAGCGCCGCGACGAGGGCATCGAGGCGGTGTTCAAGTCGGTGTTCCCGATCAAGGACTTCAACGAGCGCGCGGTGCTCGAATACGTCTCGTACGAATTCGAAGAGCCCAAGTACGACGTTGAGGAGTGCATCCAGCGCGACATGACCTTCGCGGCGCCGCTGAAGGTCAAGCTTCGCCTGATCGTGTTCGAAACCGAGGAAGAAACCGGCGCCCGGTCCGTCAAGGACATCAAGGAGCAGGACGTCTACATGGGCGATATCCCGCTCATGACCGACAAGGGCACCTTTATCGTCAACGGCACCGAGCGGGTCATCGTCTCGCAGATGCACCGTTCGCCCGGCGTGTTCTTCGACCACGACAAGGGCAAGACCCACGCCTCGGGCAAGCTGCTGTTCGCCGCCCGGGTGATCCCCTACCGCGGTTCGTGGCTGGACTTCGAGTTCGACGCCAAGGACGTGGTCTATGTCCGCATCGACCGTCGCCGCAAGCTGCCGGCCACCACCTTCCTCTATGCCCTGGGCATGGACGGCGAAGAGATCCTGACCACCTTCTACGACGTCGTGCCCTTCGAGAAGCGCACCGCGGCCGGCGCCGAAGGCTGGGCCACCCCGTACAAGCCCGAGCGCTGGCGCGGCGTGAAGCCGGAATTCGCCCTGATCGACGCCGACACCGGCGAAGAAGTGGCTCCGGCCGGCATCAAGATCACCGCCCGCCAGGCCAAGAAGTTGGCTGACGCCGGCCTGAAGACCCTGCTGCTGGCGCCCGAGGCCCTGACCGGCCGCTACCTGGCCCGCGACGCCGTCAACTTCGAGAACGGCGAGATCTACGCCGAAGCCGGCGACGAGCTGGACGTGGCCTCGATCGAGGCCCTGGCCGCCCAAGGCTTCAGCACCATCGACGTGCTGGACATCGACCACGTGACGGTCGGCGCCTACATGCGCAACACCCTGCGGGTCGACAAGAACGCCGTCCGTGAGGACGCGCTATTCGATATCTACCGCGTGATGCGCCCGGGCGAGCCGCCGACGGTGGAAGCCGCCGAGGCGATGTTCAAGTCGCTGTTCTTCGACGCCGAACGCTACGACCTGTCGGCCGTCGGCCGGGTGAAGATGAACATGCGCCTGGAGCTGGACGCTTCGGACGAGATGCGCGTGCTCCGCAAGGAAGACGTGCTGGCCGTCCTGAAGCTGCTGGTCGGCCTGCGCGACGGTCGCGGCGAAATCGACGACATCGACAACCTGGGCAACCGCCGGGTGCGTTCGGTCGGCGAACTGCTGGAAAACCAGTACCGCGTCGGCCTGCTGCGCATGGAACGCGCCATCAAGGAACGCATGTCGTCCGTCGACATCGACACCGTGATGCCGCACGACCTGATCAACGCCAAGCCGGCCGCGGCCTCGGTGCGTGAATTCTTCGGCTCCTCGCAGCTGTCGCAGTTCATGGACCAGACCAACCCGCTGTCGGAGATCACCCACAAGCGCCGCCTGTCGGCGCTTGGCCCGGGCGGTCTGACCCGCGAGCGCGCCGGCTTCGAAGTCCGCGACGTTCACCCGACCCACTACGGCCGCATCTGCCCGATTGAAACGCCGGAAGGCCCGAACATCGGCCTGATCAACTCGCTGGCCACCCACGCCCGGGTCAACAAGTACGGCTTCATCGAGAGCCCCTACCGTCGCGTCGCCGACGGCAAGCCGCTCGACGAGGTCGTCTACATGTCGGCCATGGAAGAGTCGAAGCACGTCATCGCCCAGTCCAACATCAAGGTGTTGAACGGCGAGATCGTCGAGGATCTGGTCCCCGGCCGGATCAACGGCGAACCCACGCTCCTGCAAAAGGAGATGGTCGACCTGATGGACGTGTCGCCGCGCCAGGTGGTTTCGGTGGCCGCGGCCCTGATCCCCTTCCTGGAAAACGACGACGCCAACCGCGCCCTCATGGGCTCGAACATGCAGCGTCAGGCCGTGCCGCTGGTGCAGTCCGACGCCCCGCTGGTCGGGACGGGCATGGAAGCCGTGGTCGCCCGTGACTCGGGCGCCGTGGTCATCGCCAAGCGCACCGGCGTGGTGGAGCAGATCGACGGTACGCGTATCGTCGTGCGCGCCACGGAAGAGACCGACGCCGCCCGTTCGGGCGTCGATATCTACCGTCTGAGCAAGTTCCAGCGTTCGAACCAGTCGACCTGCATCAACCAGCGCCCGCTGGTGAAGGTGGGCGACAAGATCAGCGCCGGCGACATCATCGCCGACGGTCCCTCGACCGAGCTGGGCGAACTGGCCCTGGGCCGCAACGCGCTCGTCGCGTTCATGCCCTGGAACGGCTACAACTTCGAAGACTCGATCCTGATCTCCGAGCGCATCGTCCGCGACGACGTCTTCACCTCGATCCACATCGAGGAATTCGAAGTCATGGCCCGCGACACCAAGCTCGGCCCGGAAGAGATCACCCGCGACATCCCCAACGTCGGCGAGGAAGCCCTGCGCAACCTCGACGAAGCGGGCATCGTGGCGATCGGCGCCGAAGTCCAGCCGGGCGACATCCTGGTCGGCAAGGTCACCCCGAAGGGCGAAAGCCCGATGACGCCGGAAGAAAAGCTCCTGCGCGCCATCTTCGGTGAAAAGGCCTCGGACGTCCGCGACACCAGCCTGCGCCTGCCCCCGGGCGTCGCCGGCACGATCGTCGACGTGCGGGTGTTCAACCGTCACGGCGTCGACAAGGACGAACGCGCCCTGGCCATCGAGCGCTCGGAAATCGACCGCCTGGGCAAGGACCGCGACGACGAATTCGCGATCCTGAACCGCAACATCTCGGGTCGCCTGCGCGAACTGCTGATCGGCAACGTCGCCCTGTCGGGTCCCAAGGGCCTGTCGCGCGGCGAGATCACCGCCGCCAACCTGTCGGAGGTCCAGCCGGGCCTCTGGTGGCAGATCGCCCTCGAAGACGAGAAGGCGATGGGCGAGCTGGAAAGCCTGCGCAAGCTGTTCGACGAGAACCGCAAGCGTCTGGACCGCCGCTTCGAGGACAAGGTCGACAAGCTGCAGCGCGGCGACGAACTGCCCCCGGGCGTGATGAAGATGGTCAAGGTCTTCGTGGCCGTGAAGCGCAAGCTTCAGCCAGGCGACAAGATGGCCGGCCGTCACGGCAACAAGGGCGTCATCTCGCGCATCCTGCCGATCGAGGACATGCCGTTCCTCGCCGACGGGACGCACGTGGACGTGGTTCTGAACCCGCTGGGCGTGCCTTCGCGCATGAACGTCGGCCAGATCTTCGAAACCCACCTGGGCTGGGCTTGCGCCAACCTGGGCAAGCAGATCACCAACCTGCTGGAAGACTGGCAGGCCGGTGGCCAGAAGCAGGCCCTGGTCGAGCGTCTGACCGAGATCTACGGCCCGGACGAGGAACTGCCGGACACCGAGGAGGGCCTGGTGGAACTGGCTCGCAACCTCGGCAAGGGCGTTCCGATCGCCACGCCGGTGTTCGACGGTGCGCGCATCAGCGACATCGAAGACCACCTGATCATGGCGGGCGTCGATCCGTCGGGTCAGTCGATCCTGTTCGACGGCCAGACCGGCGACCAGTTCAAGCGTCCGGTCACGGTCGGCTACATCTACATGCTGAAGCTGCACCACCTGGTCGACGACAAGATCCACGCCCGTTCGATCGGTCCGTACTCGCTCGTCACGCAACAGCCGCTGGGTGGTAAGGCCCAGTTCGGCGGTCAGCGCTTCGGGGAAATGGAAGTGTGGGCTCTGGAAGCCTACGGCGCGGCCTACACCCTGCAGGAAATGCTGACGGTGAAGTCCGACGACGTGGCCGGCCGGACCAAGGTCTACGAGTCGATCGTCCGTGGCGACGACACGTTCGAAGCCGGTATCCCGGAAAGCTTCAACGTGCTGGTCAAGGAAATGCGCTCGCTCGGCCTGAACGTCGAGCTGGAGAACAGCTGATCCGGATCACCGCTCCCGCCTGATGGCGGGAGCGGACCCGATCGCCGCTCTCCAACTTTGAATTTTCGCGGGTAATCCCGCAGAAGGAACCAAGATGAACCAGGAAGTCCTGAACATCTTCAATCCGGTCCAGGCCGCTCCGACCTTCGACCAGATCCGCATCTCGCTGGCCTCGCCGGAAAAGATCCGTTCGTGGTCGTTCGGCGAGATCAAGAAGCCGGAAACCATCAACTACCGCACGTTCAAGCCCGAGCGTGACGGCCTGTTCTGCGCCCGTATCTTTGGTCCGACCAAGGACTACGAATGCCTGTGCGGCAAGTACAAGCGCATGAAGTACAAGGGCATCATCTGCGAGAAGTGCGGCGTTGAAGTCACCCTGGCCCGCGTCCGTCGCGAGCGCATGGGTCACATCGAGCTGGCCTCGCCGGTCGCCCACATCTGGTTCCTGAAGTCGCTGCCGTCGCGTATCGCGATGATGCTCGACATGCCGCTGAAGGACATCGAGCGGGTCCTGTACTTCGAATACTACATCGTCACCGAGCCGGGCCTGACCCCGCTGAAGCAGCACCAGCTGCTCAGCGAGGACGACTTCATGCGCGCCCAGGACGAGTACGGCGACGACAGCTTCACCGCCGAGATCGGCGCCGAGGCGGTCCAGAACCTGCTGAAGGCCATCGACCTCGACAAGGAAGCCGAACGCCTGCGCGAAGAGCTGGCCGGCAACCCGTCGGACATGAAGCAGAAGAAGTTCAGCAAGCGCCTGAAGATCCTCGAGGCCTTCTCCGAGTCGGGCAACCGCCCGGAATGGATGGTGCTGACGGTCGTGCCGGTGATCCCGCCGGAACTGCGCCCGCTGGTGCCGCTGGACGGCGGCCGCTTCGCGACCTCCGACCTGAACGACCTGTATCGCCGGGTCATCAACCGTAACAACCGCCTCAAGCGCCTGATCGAGCTGCGCGCCCCCGACATCATCATCCGCAACGAAAAGCGGATGCTGCAGGAGTCGGTCGACGCCCTGTTCGACAACGGCCGCCGCGGTCGCGTCATCACGGGCGCCAACAAGCGGCCCCTCAAGTCGCTGGCCGACATGCTGAAGGGCAAGCAAGGCCGCTTCCGCCAGAACCTGCTGGGCAAGCGCGTCGACTATTCGGGCCGTTCGGTCATCGTCGTGGGTCCGGACCTGAAGCTGCACGAGTGCGGCCTGCCCAAGAAGATGGCTCTGGAGCTGTTCAAGCCGTTCATCTATGCGCGCCTGGACGCCAAGGGCCTGTCGGGCACCGTCAAGCAGTCCAAGCGCATGGTCGAGCGCGAGCAGCCCCAGGTGTGGGACATCCTCGAAGAGGTGATCCGCGAGCACCCGGTGATGCTGAACCGCGCGCCGACGCTGCACCGTCTGGGCATCCAGGCGTTCGAGCCGAAGCTGATCGAGGGCAAGGCCATCCAGCTGCACCCGCTGGTCTGCGCCGCGTTCAACGCCGACTTCGACGGCGACCAGATGGCCGTCCACGTCCCGCTGAGCCTCGAGGCCCAGCTGGAAGCGCGCGTCCTGATGATGTCGACCAACAACATCCTGTCGCCCGCCAACGGCCGACCGATCATCGTGCCGTCGCAGGACATCGTCCTGGGCCTGTACTACCTGTCGGTGGCCCGCGAAGGCGAACCGGGTGAAGGCAAGATCTTCAGTGACATCGCCGAGATCGAAGCCGCCATGGACGCCGGCGTCGTCAGCCTGCACGCCAAGATCAAGTCGCGCTTCACGGAAATGGACGCCGACGGCGTCGTCCGTCGCCGGGTGATCGACACCACCCCGGGCCGGATGAAGATCGCCGCCCTTCTGCCGCAGCACACCGCGATCGGTCACCGACTGATCGAGAAGGCGCTGACCAAGAAGGAAATCGGCAACCTGATCGACGTCGTCTACCGCCACTGCGGCCAGAAGGCGACGGTGATCTTCGCCGACCAGATCATGGGTCTGGGCTTCAAGGAAGCGGCCAAGGCCGGCATCTCCTTCGGCAAGGACGACATCATCATCCCGAAGCGGAAGGAGGCGATCGTCGCCGAAACCCGCACCCTGGCCGAGGAGTACGAGCAACAGTACGCCGACGGTCTGATCACCAAGGGCGAGAAGTACAACAAGGTCGTCGACGCCTGGGCCAAGGCCACCGATCGCGTCGCCGACGAGATGATGGCCGAACTGCAGACCAAGCATAAGGACGAGAACGGCCGCGAGAAGGAAATCAACGCCATCTACATGATGGCCCACTCCGGCGCTCGTGGTTCGCAAGCCCAGATGAAGCAGCTCGGCGGGATGCGCGGCCTGATGGCCAAGCCCTCCGGCGAGATCATCGAGACCCCGATCGTCTCGAACTTCAAGGAAGGCCTGACCGTTCAGGAGTACTTCAACTCGACCCACGGCGCCCGTAAGGGCCTGGCGGACACCGCGCTGAAGACCGCCAACTCCGGCTACCTGACCCGTCGTCTGGTCGACGTGGCGCAGGACTGCATCATCGTCGAGGAAGACTGCGGCACCACGCGGGGCATCACCCTGCGCGCCGTGGTCGAGGGCGGCGACGTCCTCGTCTCGCTGGGCATGCGCGTCCTGGGCCGCTTCTCGGCCGAAGACATCAAGGACCCGGCGACCGGCGAGATCGTGGTTCCGGCCGACACCTACCTGACAGAGAACATGGCCGACGCCATCGAGGCGGCCGCCGTGCAGTCGGTGAAGGTGCGTTCGGTCCTGACCTGCGAAGCCAAGGTCGGCGTCTGCGGCGCCTGCTACGGCCGCGACCTGGCCCGCGGTACGCCGGTCAACATCGGTGAAGCGGTCGGCGTCATCGCCGCCCAATCCATCGGCGAGCCCGGCACCCAGCTGACGATGCGGACCTTCCACATCGGCGGCACCGCCCAGGTGGCCGAGCAGTCGTTCTTCGAAAGCAGCAACGACGGCGTGGTCCGCGTCCAGGGCGCCACCGTGACCGGCGCCGACGGCTTCCTGGTCGTCATGAGCCGCAACACCTCGGTGAGCGTGCTGGTCGACGGCAAGGAACGCGAGAACTACAAGCCGCCGTACGGCGCGCGTCTGAAGATCAAGGACGGCGACAAGGTGAAGCGTGGCCAGCGTCTGGCCGATTGGGACCCCTACACCACCCCGATCATCACCGAAGTGGCCGGCAAGATCCGCGCCGAGGACCTGGTGGACGGCTTCTCCGTCCGCGAGGAAACCGACGAAGCCACCGGCATCGCGCAACGCGTGATCGCCGACTGGCGGACCTCGGCCCGCGCCTCGGACCTGCGTCCGGCCATGGGCGTTCTCGCCGATGACGGCTCGTACGTCCGCCTCGCCAACGGCGGCGAGGCTCGCTACCTGATGTCGGTCGGCGCCATTCTGTCGGTGGCCGACGGCGATACGGTGAAGCCGGGCGAGGTCATCGCGCGGATCCCCACCGAAGGCGCCAAGACCCGGGACATCACCGGTGGTCTGCCGCGCGTCGCCGAACTCTTCGAAGCCCGCCGTCCCAAGGACTGCGCGGTCATCGCGGAAATGGACGGCCGTGTCGAATTCGGCAAGGATTACAAGAACAAGCGCCGCATCAAGATCACCCCGGAAGTCGACGCTGACGGCAACCAGGGCGAACCGGTCGAGTTCCTGATCCCCAAGGGCAAGCACATCGCGGTGCACGATGGCGACTTCATCGCGCGCGGCGAGTACATCATCGACGGCAACCCGGATCCGCACGACATCCTGCGCATCCTGGGCGTCGAGGCCCTGGCCAACTTCCTCGTGGACGAAATCCAGGAGGTCTATCGACTGCAGGGCGTGCCGATCAACGACAAGCACATCGAGACGATCGTTCGTCAGATGCTGCAAAAGGTCGAGATCCTCGAGCCCGGCGACACCGGCCTGATCAAGGGCGACCACCTGGACAAGCCGGAGTTCTACATCGAGCAGGACAAGGCGGTCGCCCGTGGCGGCCGTCCGGCCACCACTCAGCCGGTGCTGCTCGGCATCACCAAGGCGAGCTTGCAGACCAAGAGCTTCATCTCGGCCGCGTCGTTCCAGGAAACGACCCGCGTCCTGACCGAAGCCTCGGTGCACGGCAAGACCGACACCCTGGAAGGCCTGAAGGAAAACGTCATCGTGGGTCGCCTGATCCCCGCCGGCACGGGTTCCTACCTGCGCAGCCTGCAGCGCGTCGCCGCCAAGCGCGACGAGCAGCTGGCCCAGCAGCGCGAAGAAGCGATGGAGCCGCTGCCCGCGGTCATCGCCGAAGCCAACTAAGGCCTTCGCGGCAACGAAACGGAACGGCCCGGGAGCGATCCCGGGCCGTTTTGTTTTTTGGGGGGCGGGGACAACACCCAGGCCCATGACAAGGCTTGGTTCGCGCTTCAGAACCCCTCGGTCTTTTCGCGATGCAGATCGCGTTGGACGCGATTAAGGTCGGCGGGGCGAGTTGGCGGCGGGCGGAGAGGGCGTTCATGGAAACCGGCGTTGACCTTGGCGCGCGAACCTCCGACACGGCTGGGCTCTTCCTGTTCGATAGGGCCCAGATGCTTGAGCGCGCGAGGGCCCTCAAGGACCAGTACGCCTCGGCGTCGCCGTTCCCCCATATCGTCATTGACGACTTCCTGCCGACGGACGTGGCCGAGCAGGTGTTGCGGGCCTTTCCGCCGATCGACGATCCCGTGTGGCTGGACTGGCGCCGCCGCGACGTGGTTCACCAGCCGAAGAAGCAGGGCGTCGGGCACGCCGACCGCATGGACGGGGTCAGCCCCGTCATCCACCACGTGCTGTTCGCCCTCAATTCATCGCCGATGGTGCGGTTCCTCGAGGAACTGACCGGCATCGACGGACTCACGCCCGACCCCCACTTCGTGGGTGGCGGCCTGCACCAGATCCTGCCGGGCGGCAGGCTCGCCATCCATTCGGACTTCAACATCCACCCGTCCTCGCGCCTGTATCGCCGGCTGAACGTGCTGCTCTATCTCAACAAGGACTGGCGGCCGGAGTACGGCGGCGAGCTGCAGCTTTGGGACAGGTCCATGCAGGTCATGGTCCGCGACGTGGCGCCGATTTTCAACCGCTGCGTCGTCTTCAACACCGACCGCGATTCCTTCCACGGGCACCCGGATCCCCTGCGGACGCCGGAAGGCCTGACCCGCAAGTCCCTGGCGCTCTACTACTACACCCTGAACTGCGCGAGCAGCGACGAGGCCGAGCGCGCCACGGACTGGCAACTGCGCCCCGGCGAGGTCGAGACGGCGGCGGTCTAGAGGGGCGACAGGGCGCGCTCCGACTCCCGCAACACCGCCAGCCGCTCCAGCCTCGGCGCCGCGTAGTCGAGGAAGGCCCGCACCAGCGGCGGCATGAACCGCCCGCCGGCCGTCAGCAGTTGCACCGGCAGGGGCGGCGGCTCGAAGTCGCGCAGCAGCCGCACCAGCCGGCCCGCCGCCAGGTCCTCGGCCACCTGGTAGGACAGGGCCCGCCCGACGCCCCGGCCGGCGCGGATCGCCGACAAGGCCGCCTCGACGTGGTTGATCTGCAGCCGGGGCTCCAGCCGCACGGCCCGGACCCGCCCCTGGGCCTCGAACCGCCATTCCGGCGTCGCCGAGATCACGGTGGTCAGGATGGTGTCGTGGGCCGACAGGTCGGCTGGCTCGAGCGGCACGCCGCACCGGGCCAGATAGTCGGGCGAGGCCACCACCAGCCGGCGCACCGCGCCCAGCCTGCGGACCAGCAGGTTGGAATCGGCCAGCGGACCGATACGCAGCGCCACATGCAGCTCGCCCTCGATCAGGTCCAGGTTGCGGTCGTGCAGGGTCAGGTCGGCCCGCACGCCCGGATGGTCGGCCAGGAAGTCGCTGACCACCGGCGTCAGGTGGCGGCGGCCGAACACCGTCGGGCCGGTGACCCGCAAGGTTCCGCGCACCGCGTCGGGGGCCGGGGCCTGAAGGGCGATCTCGTAATCGGCCAGCAGCCGGCGGGCCCGGTCGGCCAGGTCGCGGCCGGCCTCCGTGGGGGCCAGGCGGCGGGTGGTGCGCTCGATCAGCCGCGCGCCCATCCGCTCCTCCAGAGCCGCCAGGGCCCGGGTCATGGCGGCCGGGGACTTGCGCAGCTTGCGGCCGGCGGCGGCCAGTCCCCCGGCGTCGATCACGGCCACCAGCATGGCCAGTTCGTCCAGACGATCCATCAGAGTTCCAAAACTCGCAATTATATCTTCCAAATCTGCTCAATTCTGCCCGAAGATCGCAACAGCCAATATCCCCTCATCGTAATCGAAGGGGATCTCCCATGACCAAGTCCGAAATCGTCCTGCATGGCATGGGCCTGTCGGGCCACACCCATCGGGTGGCGCTGATGTTGAACGCCCTGGGCCTGCCCTACCGGTTCGTGGACGCGCCGGGCGACGTGCGCGCCTCGGCCGCCTTCCGGGCGCTGAACCCGCTGGGCCAGATCCCGGTGTTGCAGGACGGCGACCTGACCCTGGCCGACAGCAACGCCATCCTGGTCTATCTGGCCCGCCGCTACGCCCCCGACGGCGCCTGGCTGCCCCAGGAGCCCGTGGCCGCCGCCGCCGTGCAGCGCTGGCTGTCGATCGCCGCCGGCGAAGTGATGCACGGCCCGGCCGCCGCCCGGATGATCAGCCTGTTCGGCTTCCCCGACGATCCGGTCCGCGCGGCGCGCATCTCCGAGCGGGTGCTGACCTTCATGGACGGCCACCTGGCGGACCGGACCTTCCTGGCCGCCGACCACGTCACCCTCGCCGACCTGGCCTGCTACAGCTATGTGGCCCACGCGCCGGACGGCGGCGTGGCGCTGGAGCCCTATCCCGCCGTGCGCGCCTGGCTGGGGCGGGTGGAAAGCCAGCCCTGGTTCCAGCCCATGCCCGACTTCGTCCCGAAGGCCGCCTGAGAATGGAGGGTGAGATGGACAGCGTGTTCCACCCCGGCGAACTGGCCGCCCAGGCGCGGGCCGGGACGGGCTCGCCCGGCGGGTCGTTCATCCGGCCGTTCATGCCCGACCAGCACCGCGACTTCTTCGCCCTGCTGCCCTACCTGTTCCTGGCCACGGTCGATGCGGACGGCTGGCCGGTCGCCACCGTGCTGACCGGGGAGGCGGGCTTTGTCCGCAGCCCCGACCCGACGACCCTGACCGTCGCCGCCCGGCCTCGGGAGGGCGAGCCGGGCGGTGAGCTGTTCCGCCCCGGCCAACCGTTCGGAGCCCTGGGCCTGGACTTCACCACCCGCCGGCGCAACCGCGCCAACGGCGTGATCGCCGAGGCGGAGGAGGGCGGGCTGACGCTGCGGGTGCTGCAGAGCTTCGGCAATTGCCCGCAATACATCCAGACCCGCGCGGTGGAGGCCGGTCCGGCCTCCACGATCCCCGCCGAGGCCATCGCCTTCCCGACCTCGGACGCCCTGGCCCAGATCGCCCGCGCCGACACGATGTTCGTGGCCACGGTGGCGGGCGGCCAGAACGGCGGCGTCGACATCTCGCATCGCGGCGGCCTGCCCGGCTTCGTCAAGGTTTCGGGGGAGGTGCTGACCATCCCCGACTTCCGGGGCAACCGGTTCTTCAACACCCTGGGCAACCTGGTGCTCGACCCCCGCGCCGCCCTGCTGTTCGTCGATTTCGAGACCGGCGACCTGCTGCACCTGCAAGGCCGCGCCGAGATCGATTGGGACGCGCCGGGCGACGGGGCCTGGCCCGAGGGCGTGCAGCGCCAATGGCGCCTGCGGGTCGAGCGCGCCTGGCGTCGCCCGGCCGCCCTGCCGCTGCGCTGGGCGTTCGGCGACTACTCGCCGACCAGCCTGGCCACCGCCGCCTGGAACGCCGCCTGAGGGGGCCGGAGCGCGCGCCTACCGCCGCTCGTTCTCCCGCGCGGCCTTCTTCCGGCGCGCGTCGGCCTTGTCCGCGTCGTCCAGCCGCTTGAGCTGTTGCGAGGCGCTCGACCTCTGCCGGCCCAGCCCGTCCTGCTCGGCCCCCAGCACCCAGGGGATTTCCTTCATCGTGCCGGGACCCTCGCGGCTGCGATGGTCGACGCCGATGCCCATGGGCGCGTCGTCATAGGCGCGCTCGGCTTCCTGGCGAATGGCCTGGCGGTCGAAGGCGCGGCGCTTGGCCGGGTCCATGGGCGCGCCATAGACCGGAGCGCCCGGGGGAATGTTCCCCAGGCGCTCGTCGCAATGCTCCTGTTCGCGGCGGTTGAGGCCGACGGCCCGGGCGTTGGCGCAGCCGACGCCGCTGCCGCGCAAGGCGGTGCGCAGGTCGCCGCGCGGTCCCTCGGGCAGGGGGGCGGGATGGACGCCGGTCGGCCGGGCCGGCGGGCCGGGAACCGGAACGGGCGCGACGCCCAGCGGCGTCACCGACGACGGCGCGACTAGGCGCGGCGCGCGTGGCTTCAACGGCGAGGCGGACGCCGCGCGGTCCGGACTGGCGGCGATGGTCGGCGCGGCCCGGCGCGGGACGGCGCTGCGCTCCAGGGTCACCGTGATGGCGTCCTCGTCGTTTGAGCGGTCCGGAAACCGCGCGCCCGTCGACCAGGCCAGGGCGGCCAGGATCGCCGCGTGCAGCATCACCGAGCCGGTCAGGACGGCGCCGTTTCTCAACCGGGTTCTGCGCGCCACGGACTGGACCAAGGACAAACTCGACAGGAACTGGGACGGCCAGACTTTCCACTGCAAGTGGCGAAACCGTGACCGCTGAACGCTAGATGGGAGGCGCGACCGCTTGTGCTAGTAGGGTTTGCGCAGGTCCGCCTCCGGCGTCAGCGAGCCGTTGGGCGGCTGGATGAAGCACGGTCCGGCCCGCAGGGCGTTGGGCGGACCCTTTGGCGCCTTGCGGGCGTTGGGGCCGAACTTCACCGAACAGCCGACGCGCGGGCCGTGGCCGGAATTGGCGCTGGCGTCGGCGGCGAACATCCCGGCGGCGCCCCGCGCCGTCAGCGGAACCATCGGACCGCCATTGTCGTAGGCCTGGGCCACGGCGTCGTAATAGGCGCGCTTCCCCGGATCGATCGGGGCCGGCAGGAAGGGGGCGTCGCGGGCCTGGGCGCCGAGCGTCTCGGCGCAGCGGTCGCGCTCCTCCCGGTTCAGCCCGACGGCCCGGGCGTTGGCGCAACCGACGCCGCTGCGGCGCAGGGCGGCGCCCAGATCGCCGTTGGCCGCGCCGGGCGCCGGTCCTGGCGCGGCCATGGTCGAAACCGGCGCGATGGGAAGGGCAGCGACGGCCTCGGCGGTCGGGGTCTGCCGTGGCGCGCGCGGCCGCGGGCTCAACCTCGCCGGCCCCGACGACCAAGCCCCGCCGGTCGCGCGCCGCGGGCGCTCCAGGGTGACGTCGATGGCGCCCTCGTCGGTGGAGCGATCGGGAAAGCGCGCGACGACAGGCCAGGCCAGGAGGGTCAGCACCGCCGCGTGCAGTCCCACGGCGGCGACCAGCACCGCGCCGCGCTCGCGCCGACGAAGACGTCTCTCTGACAGGCGCAAGGCGGTCTCTTCACGCGGGGCGGACAGCCTCCAGGCTTGCCACCCCAAGTGGCGAAAGCGTGGCCGTTAGGGGGTCATTAACCGACGCAAACGCCGCGATTGACGTCGGAAGCGTTCGCGAGTAGTTTCCGCGCTCTTTTCGAGGCGGACCCTGTCCGTCCTGATGAGCGCCCGTCCCTGACCCGACGGATAGCCCGCCGGAACGCCACCCGCGTCCCGGCGAGTTTCGTGTTTATCAGGTCCCCCTCCGGGGCCGAGAAAGCCGGAAGAAAAACAACAAGGACCCGAAGCGCTTCGGCCGACAGGCACACGCTTCCATCAGAGCAGAGACTGAATGCCTACCGTCAACCAGCTCATCCGCAAACCGCGCCAACCTAAGCCGGTCCGGAACAAGGTGCCCGCCCTGAAGGGCTGCCCCCAACGTCGCGGCGTTTGCACGCGCGTCTACACGACGACCCCGAAGAAGCCGAACTCGGCTCTGCGTAAGGTCGCCAAGGTCCGTTTGACCACCGGCATCGAAGCCGTTTGCTACATCCCCGGCGAAGGCCACAACCTGCAGGAGCACTCGGTGGTGCTCATCCGCGGCGGCCGCGTCAAGGATTTGCCCGGCGTCCGCTATCACATCCTGCGCGGCGTCCTCGACACCCAAGGTGTCAAGGATCGTAAGCAGCGTCGTTCGCTCTACGGCGCCAAGCGTCCGAAGTAAGGAAGAAGAAGTATGTCCCGCCGCCGTCGCGCCGAGAAACGCCAAGTCCTGCCGGACCCCAAGTTTGGGGACCTGATTGTCACGAAGTTCATGAACTACGTGATGTACGAGGGCAAAAAAGCCGTCGCCGAAAACATCATCTATGGTGCTTTCGACATCCTGGAAAACAAGCGCAAGGACCAAGGTCCGCTTGAGACCTTCCACTCCGCCCTGGACAACGTCGCCCCGGCGATCGAAGTCCGGTCGCGTCGCGTTGGCGGCGCCACCTATCAGGTGCCGGTGGAAGTTCGTCCGGACCGTCGTCGCGCCCTGGCCATCCGCTGGCTGGTGACCGCCGCGCGCAAGCGTGGCGAAAACACCATGACCGAAAAGCTGGCCGGTGAGCTCCTCGACGCTTCCAACAACCGCGGCACCGCGGTGAAGAAGCGCGAAGACACCCACAAGATGGCTGAAGCCAACCGGGCGTTCTCGCACTACCGCTGGTAACCTTTCTTACCAGCACTCTTTCAGGCGCGGGCGGTTTGAGATAAACCGCCCGCGCCGCACGTTTAAATGTCCCCGCCCTGGCTTCTGGGCGAGGCAGTCAACAGAGCTAGACCATGGCCCGCCAGCATAAAATCGAAGACTACCGTAACTTCGGCATCATGGCGCACATCGACGCCGGGAAGACGACGACGACCGAGCGGATCCTGTATTACACGGGTAAGTCGCACAAGATCGGCGAAGTCCACGACGGCGCCGCGACCATGGACTGGATGGACCAGGAGCAGGAACGCGGCATCACCATCACGTCGGCCGCGACGACCGCTTTCTGGAAAGACAAGCGCCTCAACATCATCGACACCCCCGGACACGTCGACTTCACGATTGAAGTCGAGCGCTCGCTCCGCGTGCTCGACGGCGCCGTCGCGGTGCTGGACGGCAACGCCGGCGTCGAGCCGCAGACGGAAACCGTCTGGCGTCAGGCCGACAAGTACAAGGTTCCGCGCATCGTCTTCGTCAACAAGATGGACAAGATCGGCGCCGACTTCGACAAGTCGGTCGAGTCGATCCGCGACCGTCTGGGCGCCAAGGCCGTGCCGATCCAGTTCCCGATCGGTTCGGAAACCTCGCTGAGCGGCCTGGTGGACCTGGTCCGCATGAAGGCCGTGGTCTGGGACAACGACGCCCTGGGCGCCAACTTCCGCGACGAGGAAATCCCCGCCGACCTGCTGGCCAAGGCCCAGGAGGCTCACGCCTATCTGGTCGAAGCCGCCGTCGAAATGGACGACGAGGCGATGGAAGCCTATCTGGGCGGCGAAGAGCCCTCGGAAGCCGTGCTGAAGAAGTGCATCCGCAAGGCCGTTCTGGTCGGCGCCTTCTACCCGATCCTCTGCGGCTCGGCCTTCAAGAACAAGGGCGTGCAGACGCTGCTGGACGCCGTCGTCGACTACCTGCCGTCGCCGCTGGACATCCCGCCGACCAAGGGCATCGACTTCAAGACCGAAGAAGAAGTCGTGCGTCACGCCTCGGACGAAGAGCCGCTGTCGGTTCTGGCGTTCAAGATCATGGACGACCCCTTCGTCGGTTCGCTGACCTTCTGCCGGATCTATTCGGGCAAGCTGGAAACCGGCATGAGCCTGCTGAACGCCACGCGCGACAAGCGCGAGCGCGTCGGCCGCATGCTGCTGATGCACTCCAACAACCGCGAAGACATCAAGGAAGCCTTCGCCGGCGACATCGTCGCCCTGGCCGGCCTCAAGGAAACCCGCACCGGCGACACCCTGTGCGATCCCCTGAAGTCGCCGGTCATCCTCGAGCGCATGGAATTCCCGGCCCCGGTCATCGAGATCGCCGTGGAACCCAAGTCCAAGGCCGACCAGGAAAAGCTGGGCGTCGCCCTGGCCAAGCTGGCCGCCGAGGATCCGTCCTTCACCGTCTCGACCGACTTCGAAAGCGGCCAGACGATCCTGAAGGGCATGGGCGAACTGCACCTGGACATCAAGATCGACATCCTGAAGCGGACCTACAAGGTCGAAGCCAACATCGGCGCGCCGCAGGTTGCCTATCGCGAAAGCCTGGGCCGCAAGGTCGACATCGACTACACCCACAAGAAGCAGACCGGTGGTACGGGCCAGTTCGCTCGCGTCATGATCACCTTCGAACCCGGTGAACCCGGTTCGGGCTTCGTGTTCGAGAACGCCATCGTTGGCGGCGCGGTGCCGAAGGAATACATCCCCGGCGTCGAAAAGGGTCTGAACTCCGTGAAGGACAACGGCCTGCTGGCCGGCTTCCCGCTGATCGACTTCAAGGCGACCCTGACCGACGGCAAGTACCACGACGTCGACTCCAGCGTGCTGGCGTTCGAAATCGCGTCGCGCGCCGCCTTCAAGGAACTGCGTGAAAAGGGCGCTCCCAAGCTGCTCGAGCCGATCATGGCCGTCGAGGTCGTGACCCCGGAAGAGTATCTGGGTTCGGTCATCGGTGACCTGAACGCCCGTCGCGGCATGATCCAGGGCCAAGACATGCGCGGCAACGCGACTGTCGTGAACGCCTTCGTGCCGCTGGCCAACATGTTCGGCTACGTGAACACCCTGCGCGGCATGAGCCAGGGCCGCGCCCAGTTCACCATGCAGTACGACCACTACGAGCCGGTGCCGCAACACGTCGCCGACGAAGTGATCAAGAAGTACGCCTAAGCTTTTCCTTCGGGAAAAGCGGACTTAAGAGACCGGGCGGGTCCCCTGATCCGCCCGGAGCCACCCCAGAAATCCAATCCATCGCAGACCCCTCTGGGGTCGGAGCTAGAGAAAAATGGCCAAGGAAAAGTTCGAAC
>NZ_AKKF01000005.1 GCF_000281955.1 Caulobacter sp. AP07
GCGGCTGCGGCAGCCGCGAGACCATCTCCTTGGGGCAGACCTGCCAGAACAGGTCCCGCACCCGGTCCCAGTCGCGCAGCAGGCTCTCGGCGAACACCGAGTCGGTCTCGCGGGCGTGTTCGGCCACCAGCGACCGCAGCACGCCTTCCCAATAGGGCGAGGCCAGGCGTTGGACGACGATGCTGTCGGGGTTGATGTTGGCCTCGAACCGGCCGTGCTGGTCGAACACGAAGGCCATGCCGCCGGTCATGCCGGCCCCGAAGTTGCCGCCCGTCGGGCCGAGGATCACCACCTGGCCGCCGGTCATGTACTCGCAGCCGTTCGTGCCGCAGCCCTCGACCACCGTGGTGGCCCCGGAGTTGCGGACCGCGAAGCGCTCGCCGGCCTGGCCGGCCGCGAACAGCCGCCCGGCCGTCGCCCCGAACAGCACGGTGTTGCCGATCAGGGTGTTGGTCTCGGGGGCGGCCAGGCCGCGGGCCGGCTTGATGACGATCGTCGCGCCCGACAGGCCCTTGCCGACATAGTCGTTGGCCTCGCCGGTCAGCTCGATGCGCAGGCCCTGGACCGCGAAGGCCCCCAGGCTCTGGCCGGCCGAGCCCTTGAGCTGGACGGTCAGGTGGCCGGCGGGCAGGCCCTTCATGCCGAACTTGCGGACGATGTGGCTGGAGGTCCGTGAGCCGATCGAGCGGGCGGTGCTGCGGACCGTATAGGTCAGCTGCATCTTCTCGCCACGCTCCAGCAGGGGCGCGGCGTCGCGGACGATCTGGGCGTCCAGGGTGTCGGGCACCGCGTTGCGGCCGCCCTCGACGGTGCAGTAGGGCTTGTTGTGGCCGGGGTCGGCGCGGACCAGCAGCGGGTTGAGGTCGAGGTCGTCCAGGTGCTCGCCGCCCCGGCTGACCTGGGCCAGCAGGTCGGTGCGGCCGACGATCTCCAGCAGGCTCTTGAAGCCCAGGCCGGCCAGGATCTCGCGGACCTCTTCGGCCACGAAGCTGAACAGGTTGATGACCTTTTCCGGCGTGCCGGTGAACTTGGCGCGCAGGTCTTCGTCCTGGGTGCAGACCCCCACCGGGCAGGTGTTGGAATGGCACTGGCGGACCATGATGCAGCCCATGGCGACCAGCGACGCCGTGCCGATGCCGAACTCCTCGGCCCCCAGCATGGCGGCGATGACCACGTCGCGGCCGGTGCGGATGCCGCCGTCCGTGCGCAGCACCACCGAGTGGCGCAGGTTGTTGAGGGTCAGCACCTGGTTGGCTTCCGACAGGCCCATTTCCCACGGACCGCCGGCGTACTTGACCGAGGTCTGCGACGAGGCGCCGGTGCCGCCGACATTGCCGGCCACCAGGATGACGTCGGCCTTGGCCTTGGCCACGCCGGCGGCGATCGCGCCGATGCCGGTGGCGGCGACCAGCTTCACCGTGACCCGGGCGATCGGGTTGATCTGCTTCAGGTCATAGATGAGCTGGGCCAGGTCCTCGATCGAATAGATGTCGTGGTGCGGCGGCGGGCTGATCAGCATGACGCCGGGCGTCGCGTGGCGCAGGCGCGCGATCATCTCGGTGACCTTGAAGCCGGGCAGCTGGCCGCCCTCGCCGGGCTTGGCGCCCTGGGCGACCTTGATCTCGATCTCGCGGCACTGGTTCAGATATTCGGCGGTGACGCCGAACCGCCCCGAGGCCACCTGCTTGATGGCGCTGTTGGGGTTGTCGCCGTTCGGCAGCGGCTTGTAGCGGGCCGAGTCCTCGCCGCCCTCGCCCGACACCGACTTGGCGCCGATCCGGTTCATGGCGATGTTCAGCACGCCGTGCGCCTCGGGGCCCAGGGCGCCCAGGCTCATGCCCGGCGTGACGAAGCGCTTGCGGATCTCGTTGACGCTCTCGACGTCGTCGGTCGAGATCGGGTTGCGGTCCGAGCGCCAGTCCAGCAGGTCGC
Source organism: Caulobacter sp. AP07 (assembly GCF_000281955.1). Classification (GTDB taxonomy): domain Bacteria; phylum Pseudomonadota; class Alphaproteobacteria; order Caulobacterales; family Caulobacteraceae; genus Caulobacter. The sequence goes on from NZ_AKKF01000005.1 coordinate 1,933, forward strand.
GCAGCTGGATCGGCTTCTGGGTGCGCAGGCCGTTGGACCAGCGGCGATACAGCTCGTAGTCGCCGGTGTCGCAGGCGCTCTGCAGGGTGTGGATCAGCCGCGCCTCGAAGGCGTGGCTCTCGCCCGAGCGGCGCAGCTTGTAGAGGCCGCCGACCGGCAGGGTGACGGCCGCCGGGCCCCAGGCCTTGCGGTGCAGCTCGACCGCCTTGCTCTCCAGACCGGCCAGGCCGATGCCCGAGATTCGCGACGGCATGCCGGGGAAGAACTCGGCGGCCAGGGCGCGCGACAGGCCGACGGCTTCGAAATTGTAGCCGCCGCGGTACGAGGAGATGACGCTGATGCCCATCTTGGAGATGATCTTCAGCAGCCCGCCCTCGATGGCGGTCTTGAAGTTGATGCAGACGTCGCGCAGCGACTTGTCGCCGACCAGGCCGCGCTCCAGGCGGTCCTGGAAGCTCTCCTGGGCCAGGTAGGCGTTGACCGCCGTCGCGCCCACACCGACCAGCACCGCGAAATAGTGGGTGTCGAGGCACTCGGCCGAGCGGACGATGATCGAGACGTAGGAGCGCAGCCCCTTGCCGACCAGGTGGGCGTGGACGCCGCCGGTGGCGAGGATCATCGGCAGGGCGACGCGGTCGGCCTGCGAGCCCTCGTCGGTCAGGACGATGGCCCCGCAGCCGCGCAGCACGGCGTCCTCGGCCTCGGCGCGGATGCGGTCGAGGTTGGCGCGCAGGGCGTCGCCGGGACGGGCCTCCTGGGCCGGCAGCGGCATGGTGCAGTCGATGACCACCACGCTCTTCTCGCCCAGCAGGCCGTGGATGCGCTCGTACATGCCGGTGGTCAGCACCGGGCTTTCCAGCACGTAGACGTCGGCTTGGGCCGCGTCCTGCGCCAGGATGTTGCCGAGGTTCTTGAACCGGGTCTTCAGGCTCATGACGCCGGTCTCCCGCAGGGGGTCGATCGGCGGGTTGGTCACCTGGCTGAAGTTCTGGCGGAAGAAGTGGCTCAGCGGCCGGTACTTTTCCGACAGCACGGCCAGGGGCGCGTCGTCGCCCATCGAGCCGACGGCTTCCTTGCCCTCCTCGACCATCGGGGCCAGGACCATTTCCAGGTCCTCCAGCGAGAAGCCGGCGGCGGCCTGGCGGCGGGTCAGCTCCTCGCGGCCGTACCGGCGCGGCTCGGGGCCGGGGCCGATCTCCTTTTCGAGATCGACCATGTTGCCCAGCCAGTCGGTATAGGGGTGGCGGCCGGCCAGTTCGTCGATGATGGCGTCTTCGCCGTAGAGCTTGCCCTCGGCCAGGTCGATGGCGATCATCCGGCCGGGCGAGATCGCCAGCTTGCGGGTGATGCGGCTTTCCTCGACGCCGCACATGCCCGCTTCCGAACCCATGATCACCAGGCCGTCGTCGGTATAGGCCACGCGCAGCGGCCGCAGGCCCGAGCGGTCCTTGCCGGCCACCACCCAGCGGCCGTCGGTGGCGCACAGGGCGGCCGGGCCGTCCCACGGCTCCATCACCGCGTTGCAGTAGCTGTAGAGGGCCTTGTGGGCCGGCTTCATGTGCGGGCTGTTGGCTTCCGGCACCAGCAGAGCCTTGGCCATCGGCGCGTCGCGGCCGGCCCGGACCAGCACCTCGAAGGTGTTGTCCAGGTTGGCGCTGTCCGAGCCACCCGGCTGGATCACCGGCTTCACGTCGTCCCCGAACTCGCCGAAGGCGTCGGCCGCCATCTTGATCTCGTGGGACTTCATCCAGTTGATGTTGCCCTTGATGGTGTTGATCTCACCATTGTGGGCCAGCATCCGGAACGGCTGGGCCAGGCGCCATTCGGGGAAGGTGTTGGTCGAATAGCGCTGGTGGAAGATCGCCACCGCGGCGCTGAAGCGCTCGTCCTTGAGGTCCGGATAGAACTCGTCGATGTGCTCGGCCAGGAACATGCCCTTGTAGATCAGGGACTTGGCGGAGAACGAGCACAGGTAGAAGCCCGACAGGTTCTGGGCGTGGACGCGCTTTTCGATGCGCTTGCGGCACAGGAACAGGGCGCGTTCCAGCGCCTCGCCCTCCAGGCCGGCCGGGGCGGCCAGCATGATCTGCTCGATCTCGGGGCGGGTGGCGTTGGCCTTCTCGCCGATCACCGAGGTGTCGACCGGCACCTGCCGCCAGCCATAGATGTAGAAGCCGAACCGCAGGGCCTCGGCCTCGACGATCGTACGGCAGGCTTCCTGGGCGCCCAGGTCGGTGCGCGGCAGGAACACCTGGCCGACGGCGATCGGGCCCTGGCGCAGGGCGTGGCCGGTGCGGCGCACCTGGTCGACGAAGAAGTCCTGCGGCACGCTGACCAGCACGCCGGCCCCGTCGCCGGTCTTGCCGTCGGCGTCGACCGCGCCCCGGTGCCACAGAGCCTTCAGGGCCTTGATCGCCAGCTCGACCACTTCGCGACGCGGCTGGCCGTCGATGGCGCAGACCAGGCCGACGCCGCACGCGTCGCGCTCGGTCGACGGGTCGTAGGCGTGACCCTCGATCAGGGCCTGACGGTTCTTCAGATAGAGTTCGGTCTGGGTCGGAACGGTCTTGTCGGTCATCGCGGGGCCCTCAATCGGGTCGGCCAGCCGACGCGGACCAGGGTCTGGTCAGGGTCGGACAGGGAAAATTCGTACATGCCCCAGGGCTTGTCCCCGGGACCGTGCTTCTCGATCGTCTCGCCGACGAAGTTGGCGGCCAGTTCGTCGATGTTCTCGGCGTAGAGATAGAGGCCGAAGGGGTTGTGGCCCGGGACCAGCCAACCCTCGACGGCGTTGGTCAGGTGCAGGAAGCCGCCCTGGCCGTTGGCCAGCATGCGGTAGCCTTCGTGCGCGCCCCTCTCCTCCTCCGGCTGGACGAAGCCCAGCCGCGCGTAGAACGCCTCGGACACGTCGAGGTCGTTGCACGGCAGGATCGCCGTCAGGGTCCCGGAGGGCGAGGCGGGCATCGCGCCCTACTCCGCCGCGATCAAGGTCGAGGCGACCTTGGCCTGCAGGTAGCGGCCGATGGCGTCGGCCGCGTCGCGGCCGTCCTTGATCGCCCAGACCACCAGCGAGGCGCCGCGCACGATGTCGCCGGCCGCGAACACGCCGTCCAGATTGGTCATCTGGTGGCGGACGTCGGCCTTGACCGTGCCCCAGCGGGTGGTCTTCAGGTCGGGCGCGCCAAACAGTTCGGGCAGGTTCTCGGGCTCGAAGCCCAGGGCCTTGACCACCAGCTGGGCCGGACGGTCGAAGTCACCGCCGTCGATCTCTTCCGGGGTCTGGCGGCCGGAGGCGTCCGGGGCGCCCAGGCGCATGCGGATCGAGCGCACGCCGGTGACGCCGGTCGCCTCGCCCATCACCGCGCGCGGCGCGGCCAGCCATTCGAAGATCACGCCCTCTTCCTCGGCGTTGGCCACTTCGCGCAGCGAGCCGGGCATGTTGGCCTTGTCGCGGCGATAGAGGCAGGTAACCGAGGTGGCGCCCTGGCGGACGGCGGTGCGCACGCAGTCCATGGCGGTGTCGCCGCCGCCGACCACGACCACGTCCTTGCCGGCCGCGTTGAGCACGCCGCTGTCGTATTCGGGGACGCTGTCGCCCAGGCCGACGCGGTTGGAGGCGATCAGGTAGTCGAGCGCCGGCGTCACGCCCTCGCTGCCGGCCCCAGGGACGGTCATTTCGCGGGCCGCGTAGACGCCGGTGGCGATCAGTACGGCGTCGTGCCGGTCGCGCAGGTCCTGCAAGGACGCGTCGCGGCCGACCTCGAAGCCCAGCTTGAACGCCACGCCGCCGTCGGCCAGGCGCTGGGTGCGGCGCTCGACCACGTCCTTTTCCAGCTTGAAGCCGGGGATGCCGTAGATCAGCAGGCCGCCGGCCCGGTCGTGGCGATCGTAGACGGTGACGTCGTAGCCGTCCTCGCGCAGCATCTCGGCCGCCGACAGGCCGGCCGGCCCGGCGCCGATGATCCCCACCGACTGGCCGCGGTCCGGACCGGCCGCCAGCGGCTTCACCCAGCCCATCTCCCAGGCCTTGTCGGTCAGGTAGCGTTCGACCGAGCCGATCGTCACCGTTCCGTGACCCGACTGCTCTATGACGCAGTTGCCTTCGCAGAGGCGGTCCTGCGGGCAGATTCTACCGCAGACCTCGGGCATGGAATTGGTGGCTTGCGACAGCTGGTAGGCTTCTTCCAGCCGGCCTTCGGCGGTCATCCGCAGCCAGTCGGGGATGTTGTTGTGCAGCGGGCAGTGGGTCTGGCAGAACGGCACGCCGCATTGCGAGCAACGCGAGGCCTGCTCGGTGGCCTTGGCGTCGATGAAGTCGGCGTAGATCTCGTGGAAGTCGCCGTTGCGCGCCTCGGCCGCCCGCTTTTCGGGCGTCTTGCGGGCGACAGTCGTGAATTTCAGCATGCGCTCGGCCATGCGACTTCCCTCGTCCCCGCTTCCGGGGAAAAATTTGCGTGCGAGGGCCTCATACGGACTCTCAGCGGCAAGAAGAATGCGTCGGTCAAATTTGTGGACAAATATATCCGTGATGGCGACAGGGTCATTGCGAACGACTCTCAGCAATGCCTTATAATGGTCCACTTTATGGATAAACCGATTGTTTACCGTGTCGGGCGCACGCCCGGCGCCAAGCTTTTGCAGGCCTTGAGCCTAGAGGAATGACGATGCCGGATTGGCTGATCGCGATCGTGCTGGGCCTGGTCGAAGGCCTGACGGAGTTCATCCCCGTCTCCTCGACGGGCCACCTGTTGCTGACCAAGATCGCCCTGGGCCTGACCGATCCGACCTGGGACACCTTCATCGTGCTGATCCAGCTGGGCGCGGTGCTGGCCGTGGTCGCCCTCTATTTCCAGCGCCTGTGGGCGGTGGTGGTCGGCCTGCCGACCAAGCCCGAGGCCCGCCGCTTCGCGCTCAGCGTGATCATCGGCTGCATCCCCGCCTTCGTCGCCGGTCTGGCCCTGCACGGGGTGATCAAGCACTTCTTCGAGAACCCGTTCCTGCCGCAGGTGATCTGCGTGTCGCTGATCGTCGGCGGGGTGATCCTGCTGGTCGTCGACAAGAAGGCTCCGCCGGCCCGCGAGCACGACGGCATGGCGCTGAGCCTGAAGACCGCCTTGCTGATCGGCCTGTTCCAGTGCCTGTCGCTGGTTCCCGGCGTCTCGCGCTCGGGCTCTACCATCGTCGGCTCGATGCTGCTGGGGGTCGAGCGCAAGGCCGCGGCCGAGTTCTCGTTCTTCATGGCCATCCCGATCATGGTCGGGGCCTTCGCCCTGGACCTGCTCAAGAGCTACGACCAGATCGACGCCAGCCACGCCGGGACCATCGCCATCGGCTTCGTGGTGTCGTTCCTGTCGGGCCTGGTGGTGGTGAAGACCATGATCGGCTTCATCGGCAAGCGCGGCTTCACCCCGTTCGCCTGGTGGCGGATCGTGGTCGGGGTGATCGGCCTGGGGCTGATCTACATCCCGCGCTGACTTTCCTTTCCCTCTCCCCTTGCGGGAGAGGGTGGCCTCCGAAGGAGGTCGGGTGAGGGGTCGATAGACGCAAGACGCCGCGACAGCCGAAAAGGCCGGTCGCGGCGTTTGTCGTTTGAGAGACCCCTCATCCGGCGGCTACGCCGCCACCTTCTCCCGCAAGGGGAGAAGGAAGACTAGAACGCCCCCGCCGGGACGTCGGCGTACTGGCCGCCCTTGCGGTAACGGTAGAGGTAGGACGGGACGATCGCCTCGACGGCGGTCGGGACCACGCCGGCCTCGGCCAGGCCCGGCAGGCCGTTGTCGGCGACATTGTCGGCCTTCAGCGACTCGACCTGGTCCGAGGTCAGCGGCGGGGCCAGGGGCACGACGGCGGCGAAGACGTCGCCCAGCTTGCCGATCAGCGAGGCGGCGAACCACGGCAGCGGGACCAGCAGGCGATTGCGGCCGGTCTCGCGCAGGATCATCTCCAGCAGCGCCTTGAAGCTGTAGACGGTCGGGCCGCCCAGCTCGTAGGTCAGGCCCTCGGCGGACGGGCTGGCGACGGCCTTGGCCACCACCGCGGCCACGTCGCCGACGAACACCGGCTGGAATTTCGTCTCGCCGCCGCCGATCAGCGGCAGGGCGGGGAACACGCCGGCCATTTCGCCGAACTTGTTGAAGAACTTGTCGTCGGCCCCGAACACCACCGACGGCCGCAGGATCACCGCGCCGGGGAAGGCCTCGCGCACGGCGGCCTCGCCCATGGCCTTGGTGCGGGCGTATTTCGACGGCGACTGCAGGTCGGCGCCGAGGGCCGAGATGTGCACCAGCCGCTTGACGCCGGCGGCCTTGGCCTGTTCGGCCACGGTCCGGGCGCCCATGGCGTGCAGGGCCTGGAATTTCTGGCGGCCGGTCTCCCACAGCACGCCGACCAGGTTGACGGCGCCCTCCGCGCCTTGCAGCGCCCGGGCCACCGAGGGGGCGTTGCGGAGGTTGGCCTGCACGACCTCGATCTGGCCGACATCGCCGAGCATGCGCATCTTGTAGGCGAGGTTGGGCTGGCGCACCGCGACGCGGACGCGATAGCCCGCCCTGGCGAGCGCCCGAACGACCTGGCCGCCGACGAAGCCGGAGCCGCCGAACACCGTGACCAGACCTTGCATAATCTACCTCATCCTAAAGCCGTGAGCCGGGGGATAGACGAGCCGGCGACCAATCGCAACGAAATGCGCAACTTGGCGATTGACGTGGCCAGAACCATTGCATAAACGTCCCGGCCTCGCGGCGATCCACGGATTGCCCCGCAGGCCCAGGTGGCGGAATTGGTAGACGCGCTGGCTTCAGGTGCCAGTGACTGAAAGGTCGTGGAGGTTCGAGTCCTCTCCTGGGCACCACCCCCTACCAACCCTCGAAAGAGGGTCGGGGTGGAGCCACCCGGTGTCCCGCTGATCGGGCGTTCCGGGCAGGCTATCCTTGCGATAGATATCCTGTTCATCCAGCATATAGTGTCGGCGCCCCATTTTGGCGTGTCGGGAATTCGGACGTCCGTGCGACGAGACCGAGGCGCGGAGACGAAGAGACTTGGCTAATTTCCTGCATGAAGGCGACCTGCCCGACGGCGTCTTCGCCGGCGCGACCGCCATCGCCATCGATTCCGAGACCATGGGCCTGCGCCTGGGCCGCGACCCGCTGTGCGTGGTGCAGCTGTCGTCCGGCGACGGCGACGCCCACGTCGTGCGCCTGGACCGTTCGGCCTATGACGCGCCCAACCTCAAGCGCCTGCTGACCGACCCGGCCGTGGTGAAGCTTTTCCACTTCGGCCGCTTCGATATTGCCATGTTCCTGTTGCATCTGGGTGTCATGACCGCCCCGGTGTACTGCACCAAGATCGCTTCGAAGCTGGCCCGCACCTATACCGACCGCCACGGCCTGAAGGACGTGACGCGCGAACTGATCGGCGTCGAACTGTCCAAGGTCCAGCAGAGCTCGGACTGGGGCGCGGCGACGCTGTCGCCCGAACAGCTGGCCTATGCGGCGTCCGACGTGCTGCATCTCCACGCCCTGCGCGAACGCCTGAACGGCATGCTGGTCCGCGAAGGCCGCATGGAACTGGCCAACGCCGCCTTCGACTATCTTCCCCATCGCGCCGCCCTCGACCTGGCCGGCTGGGAAGACGTCGACATCTTCGCCCACAGCTGAAGGGCCACGGATGACCACCCTGGACGCGGATCGTGGCGGCTATAGGCGGGACTTGCGCCGCTGGCGCCGCCGCTCGCGCCGCGTCCGCCTGGCGCGCGTCGTGCTGCCGCTGGCGATGGTCGCGATCCTGGCCTCGGTCGGCGGCCAGGTCGTCTGGCGCAGCGTCACCGCCGGCGACCGGCGACCGGCCGAGAACAAGGCGCAGATCCGGATGATCACGCCGCGGTTCTACGGCCAGTCCAGCGACGGCCGCCCCTTCATCATCACCGCCCGCTCGGCGGTGCGCGACGAAGCCGACCTCAAGCGGGTGTTCCTCGACGCCCCGACCCTGACCCTGGGCGTCGGCAGCCCCGCCCCGACGCGATCGACCGCCGACCGCGGCATCTATCGCGAGGACACGCTGAAACTGCAGCTGTTCGGCAATGTGCGCATGGACGACGGGGCCGGCTACCGCTTCGCCTCGAACGAGGCGATGGTCGACACCCGCACCGGTAACATCACCGGTGAAACCACGCTTCAAGGCGAAGGCCCAACTGGACAGGTGCAATCCAACGCCTACTCCGTATATGACAAGGGTGATCGCATCATCTTCCGGGGTGGCGTGAAGACACGGATTGACCGGAAGACCGGCGAGTCGGTCCAAGAATAGATGAGGACGCGGTTGATGAATCGATGGATGGCGCCGGCGGCGATCGCCCTCAGCCTCTTGGGCGGCCAGGCTCTGGCGCGGCAAGCCACGCCGGCTAGCGCCAACAACTCCAGCGCGCCCGTGGACATCTCCGCCGACGAGCAGGAGGTCATCACCAGCCAGTGCAAGACCATCTTCCGCGGCGCGGTCGAGGTCCTGCAGGACAAGGCCCGCATGCGCGCCAACGTGATGACGGTCTATAACCGGCGCAAGACGCCCGGCAAGACCTCGTCCAACAGCCCCGGCGCGCCGGGCGGCGGCAACGACTGCGGCGACGTCGACCGGGTCGAGGCCGACGGCAACGTCTTCTACGTCACGCCGGAACAGACCGTGCGCGGCGACCACGCGGTCTATGACTACGGGACCGACACCGTCGTCGTCACCGGCGACGTGGTGGCCGTCCAGGGCCAGGACGTCGCCCGCGGCGACCGCATGACCATCAAGACCAAGACCAACGACGTGAAGATGGAATCCAACGCCACGGGGCGCGGCAAGCCCCGGGTGCGCGCGGTGCTCTATCCCGACCAGAACAAAGACAAGAAGCCCGCCGCCGGCAAGCCGTAGGATCCCATGGCGTTTTCAATGCAATCCCTGCGGGCCGACAGGAACGGCGACGGCCTGTTCGTCGACGCGATCGGCAAGTCGTTCGGCGATCGTCCGGTCGTCAAGAGCGTGTCGCTGAGCCTCAAGCGCGGCGAGGTCGCCGGCCTGCTGGGTCCCAACGGGGCCGGCAAGACCACCTGCTTCTACATGATCACCGGCCTGGTCGCCGCCGACTACGGCTCGATCTATCTGGACGGCGAAGACATCACCGGCCAGCCGATGTTCCAGCGCGCCCGCATGGGCGTCGGCTACCTGCCGCAGGAAGCCTCGATCTTCCGGGGCATGACGGTCGAGCAGAACGTCATGGCCGTGGTCGAGATGCGCCAGAAGAGCCAGCGCAAGGCCCGCGAGCAGGTGACCGGCATCCTGGAAGAGCTGCGCATCACCCACATCCGCAAGTCGCCGGCCGTCGCCCTGTCGGGCGGCGAGCGCCGGCGGGTGGAAATCGCCCGCGCCCTGGCCAGCGAACCGTCGTTCATGCTGCTGGACGAACCCTTCGCCGGCATCGACCCCCTGGCCATCGCCGACATCCGCGAGGTGATCGGCTATCTGCGGGGTCGCGGCATCGGCATCCTGATCACCGACCACAACGTGCGCGAAACGCTGGACATCATCGACCGCGCCTCGATCATCCACGCCGGCGAGGTGCTGTTCGAGGGCTCGCCGCAGGAGATCGTCGACAATCCGGAAGTGCGCCGCGTTTACCTGGGCGACAGTTTCGCCGAGCGGGCCTAGGTCTTTTTACGGTCCGCGCCCGGCCCCGCCGGCGCGGACCGCGATCCCGCGCGGGTCGCGACCCGACCAAACCCCTGCCTGAACAGGGTTTGAGACACCTCCAAAAGAAAAATTCCCAGTTCTTGGGACGGATGGTCGCGGCGGCACGCTTTTTGCTGACGTTCGCGCCCCGTTAACCAGACTGCCCTTCAATGGCGATCGACACATGGTTCGATTTGCCCAGGAGGGCGCATTGGCTCTCGGCCACAGATTGGAGCTCCGGCAAGGCCAAGGCCTTGTCATCACGCCGCAGCTGCAGCAGGCCATCAAGCTTCTGCAACTGTCGAACCTCGAGCTCGACGCCTTCGTCGAGGCCGAGCTCGAGCGTAACCCCCTGCTCCAACGCGACGACGGCCCGGCCGAGGTCGAACGCGCGCCTGAAGACATCGAACGCCCGGCGGAAAACCTCGGCCTCGACTCGGTGTCCGACAGCGCCGCCAGCGGCCAGATGGACGCCACGCCCGACGACGTCTCGCCCGGCGAGCGCGCCACCGGCGACGGCCCAGGTTCGGATGGGGCGCAAGCCGAACAGGCCGGCGGCCAGATCGACTGGTCGCGCACGGGCGGCGGCGGCAATTTCGAGAGCGACGAGAACTATGAAGGCGCCCTGTCGCGCCCGCCGACCCTCTGCGAGCATCTGACCGAGCAACTGGGCGTGGCCGGCCTGACCGCCGCCCAGACCGTGGTGGCCGGGGTGCTGATCGACGCCGTCGACGACACCGGCTACCTGCGCGCCGACCTCGTGGAGGTGGCCACGCGCCTGGGCTGCGACCTGGCCTTCGTCGAGGGCGTGCTGACCGTGCTGCAAGGCTTCGAGCCGGCCGGCGTCATGGCCCGCGACGTGCGCGAGTGCCTGGCTCTGCAGCTGAAGGACGTCAACCGCTACGACCCCTGCATGGCCGCCCTGCTCGACAACCTCGACCTGCTGGCCCGCCGCGACATGGCAGCGCTGCGCAAGGTGTGCGGCGTCGACGACGAGGACCTGCGCGAGATGGTCGCCGAGATCCGCGCCCTGACCCCCCGTCCCGGCGCGGCCTTCCACAGCGACCCGCCCCAGACCCTGGTGCCCGACGTCCATGTCCGCGAGACCCCGGGCGGCCTGTGGCACGTGGAGCTGAACACCGACACCCTGCCCAAGGTGCTGGTCGACCAGCGCTACCACGCCCGGGTCTCCAAGGGCGCGCGGAGCGACCAGGAGAAGACCTTCGTCTCCGACTGCTTCGCCACCGCCAACTGGCTGGTCAAGAGCCTGGACCAGCGGGCCAAGACCATCCTCAAGGTGTCCAGCGAGATCGTCCGCCAGCAGGACGCCTTCCTGGCCTACGGCGTCGAGCACCTGCGGCCGCTGAACCTCAAGACCGTCGCCGACGCCATCGGCATGCACGAGAGCACGGTCAGCCGGGTGACCTCGAACAAGTACATCGCCACCCCGCGCGGGGTGTTCGAGCTGAAGTTCTTCTTCACCTCGGCCATCCAGGCCACCGAGGGCGGCGAGGCCCACTCGGCCGCCAGCGTGCGCCACAAGATCAAGGGCCTGGTCGAGGCCGAGCGCACCGAGGCCGACGTCCATTCCGACGATCGCCTGGTCGAGATCCTCAAGGAGGGCGGCGTCGACATCGCCCGCCGGACGGTGGCCAAGTACCGCGAGGCCCTGCGCATCCCGTCGTCGGTCGAACGTCGCCGGCTGATCAAGGAAACCTGCTGATCGCTTGGCCGAATGGCCGCGCTCCGCGTTCTAAGCGTGCGACCAGGGGCGCAGAATGACGATCCAAAGCCTGTCCGACGTCATCGAGAGCTTCGGCGAGGACACGCGCCCCGTGCTGACCGTCGGCCAGATGCTCGAACAGTTCGACAGCCGGGCCTTCGGGGCCATGCTGTTCGTCTTCGGCCTGCTCAACTGCCTGCCCCTGCCCCCGGGCTCCTCGACCCTGCTCAGCCTGCCGATCCTGCTGCTGGCCCCGCAGATCGCCCTGGGCCGCGAAGTCCCCTGGCTGCCGCGCAAGCTGGTCGAGCACCCGCTGAAGCGCGACGACCTGCGTGGCCTGTTCCGCAAGCTGACCCCGATCGTCCGGCGCATGGAACTGGTCACCCGGCCGCGGCTGGAGATCCTGTTCGCCCCGGCGGGCGAGCGATTGATCGGCGTGGTCTGCACGCTTCTGGCCCTGGTGCTGGTGCTGCCGATCCCGCTGGGCAACCTCGCGCCGGGCGCGACGGTGGCGGTGCTGTCCCTGGCCCTGCTGCAACGGGACGGGCTTCTGGCCCTGCTCGGCTATCTGATGGCCGCCGTCAGCGTGGGCATCCTGGTGCTCAGCGCGAGTGTCGTCGCGGCGGCCGTCGATAGGTTGCTGCACATGTTTTCGGGCCTGTTTTAAGGCGCCTCGGCAGTGCTTGACACTGGGCCGAGACGGGCGCGTTGTTAGCGCATGCAAGTCCAAATCTCCGGCAAGCATGTCGACGTTGGCGAGGCTCTGCGAGCGCGAGTCTCCGACGAAATCGCCCTGAGCATCGGCAAGTATTTTGATCGCGGCGGCGCCGCCGACGTGATCATCAGCAAGGAGGGCTACGCCTTCCGGGTCGATTGTTCGGTCAAGTTGGCTTCGGGCCAGCAGCTGATCAGCCATGGAGCGGGCGGCGACGCCCATGCGGCCTTCGACGCCGCCCTGGCCAAGATCGAGACGCGCATTCGCCGCTATAAGCGACGATTGAAGAGCCACTCGATCGCCGCCACCGCCAAACAGGCCGAAAACGCGGCGATGTACGTGCTGCGGGCCCCCGAGGGCGACGAGGCGGACGACGAGGATTGGAGCACGGGCGAGGACCACCCCGCCGGCGCGCCGTCCGCCATGATCATCGCCGAGGCCCAGGGCTCGCTGAAGATCATGACCGTTTCCATGGCGGTCATGGAACTGGACTTGACCGAGTCCCAGGCAATCGTGTTTAGGAACGCCGCCCACGACGGATTGTCGGTGGTCTACCGGCGGCCTGACGGAAATATCGGCTGGATCGACCCCGAACGCACGAAGGCGCTGAACGGGTACGGGCCAGCCGTGAGCTAACCGAACTCAAGGGCGGTTGGGGCGTTTCGGAAGGCCCGCGACGACGCGGCGACGACCGACAACGAGCGAGCTTCTAAGTCCATGACCATCGGCGATCTACTGGATTCCAGCGCGGTCACACTGCGGGTCAGCGCCGCCAACAAGCGTCAGGTTCTCGGCGTCATCGCCGACGTCGCCGGCCGGGCTTTCGGCGTCGATGTCGATGAGGCGCTCGAGGGCCTGGTGGAACGTGAAGCCGCCGGCTCGACCGGCGTCGGCCAGGGCGTGGCGATTCCGCACGCGCGCCTGTCGGGCGTCGATCGGGTCCGGGCGGTGTTCGTGCGCCTGGAGACGCCGGTGGCGTTCGGGGCCGTCGACGACAAGCCGGTGGACCTGCTGGTGGCGCTGTTCGCACCCAAGGACGCCGACTCCACCCACCTGCGGGCCCTGGCCCGGATTTCCCGGATGATGCGCCAGCCCGAACTGCGCGAGCAGCTGCGCAAGGCGCGCTCGGCCGACGCCGTGCATGTGATGCTGACCCATGCCCAGGAGAGCAAGCCGACGGCGGCTTAGGGCGCTTGCGCACTCGCCCCCTCCGGGCCTTCGGCCCTCCTCCCCCATAGGGGGAAGAGGGCTCCGCCCCCTATGGGGGCGAACAGGCGGCGAAGCCGCCAGGTGGGGGCAAGCAGCTAGCGATCAGTCTCAGTGCACCGACACCGGCGCCAGTTCGTGGGCCAGGGCCGCGGCGACGGCCGAGTCCTTATCGGTCAGCACCGCCAGGCGCGCGCCGTCAGCGCGGAACACCGCATACAGGGTCTGGTCGGGCGACAGTTCGAAATCGGTCACGTCGGCCGGAACGTCGGCCAGGATCTCCGCGGCCTTGATCGGTCGCACATAGACCAGATCGGGCGCGCCGAGCGCCGCGAAGGCCTCGGCGGTGAAGATCGGGATAGCGGGGTCAGGTGTCATAAGACCACCTCCTTCAAGAGGGAACGCCCCGCGACGCGTCTCGGTTCAGACCGCGATCGCGAAGGGCGTATCGGGCGGCTCAGCCCAGGGAGCGGATCGGGATGCGGCGGACCAGCCGTTCAGGCTCGGGCCGGGCCAGGTCCACGTGCAGCAGCCCGTGTTCCAGCGTCGCGGCCGTGACCTCCATGCCGTCGGCCAGCACGAAGGTGCGCAGGAAGCCGCGCGCGGCGATGCCGCGGTGCAGGTAGGCCCGGTCGGCTTCCGACTTGCCGTCCGCCTCGCGCCGCCCGGCCACCACCAGCTGGCCGCCTTCGACGGTCACCTGCAGCTGGTCTGGCGAGAAGCCGGCCACCGCCAGGGTGATGCGCACCCCGCCGTTCTCGGCCTGCTCGACATTGTAGGGCGGATAGCCTTCGGCGGCGGCCTTGGCCGCGCGCTCGATCAGGTCTCGTGTGTGTTCGAAACCCAGCAGGAAGGGGCTGTCGAACAGGATCGTCCGGGTCATCGCGAAGTCCTCGCTCAAGCGACTTCGTGCGCGAGGACCAAGCCCGGAATCGGCGCCAGGCCTCGCGACGTGAGGCTTAGGTGGCGATGACCGGGGGTGGGTTCAAGGTGCGGAGGCGGAGGATGGGGATGGGGACACGCGCATGCGCGCGTCCCCAAACGCCGTCCTACTTCTTCGTCCAGCCGCCATCCAGCGGCTTCCAGTACTGGCCCGGCGCCAGGCGGGCGTAGAGCTGCTTGGCGGTGGCCTGGCCGGCGGCCTCGGCGGTGACGCCGGTCTTGGCGGCGGTGTCCTTGTAGACGGCCGCGCGGCCGGCGTTGATCTCGGCCACGGCGGCGCGCAGCGCGCCGTCGCCGCCCGAGACGACGCCCAGGAAGCCGTCGGCCTGTTCGCCCACGGTTCCGGACGCCTTGCCGGCGTCGACGGCGGCCTTGGCGGCGGCCGATTGGGCCAGGGCGGGAAGGGCCACGGCGCCCAGCGAAGCGGCCAGGGCCAGGACCGTCATAGTCTTGCGGATCATGTCGGTTCCTCTCTTAGAACAGGTTCGGGTTTTGCTGGATCGCCGTCTGGACTTCCTTGTCCAGTTGCACGCGCACATTGGCGTCCAGCTTGGCGTAGATGTTGATCGGGTCGACCTTGACGTGGATCGTCGGGGCGCAGGCCGCCAAGGCGCCCGTCGCGATAAGGGCCGATATCAGGGCGCTCTTGTTCATGCGTTTCTCCATTCGAGTGAAATCTGCGACTTCAAGGCTGAACCCCATCTGAACGCGGCGGCGGAGGCGGAGGCGTATCGACCGGCGGCGCGGCGGGCCCCGGCGTTTGCGACTGGGCGTCCTGCCAGGCCCGTTTCCACCCCGCGAGAAGCTCATCGAAATTCAACGACGAGTCGAGGGTCAGATCGACCGGGGTCTTGGCGGGCAGGGGGATGCGGCGCTGGAAGGCGGTGCCGCGGATCAGCTCCAGCAGGCCGACCTTGGCCTTCTCGGCGACCTTGGGGTCGTGCTCGCCCTTGATGTGGAACAGGATGCCCAGCTGGCCCTTGTCGGTGCTGTTGACCTTGGCCTCCAGCATCTCGAAGCTCAGGTTCTCCATGGCCTGGTAGGCGAAGTCCTGGATGGCGTTGACCTGGGCGGGCTTGGCCGCCATCAGCGGATCGTTGGGATCGACCCCGCCCTGGCCGGCGGAGACGTCGCCCAGCGCCTCGCGGGCGATCGACAGGCGGCCGGGCTGGGTGGCGTAGATCCGGCCGTCCAGGAAACGCAGGCCGGCCGGGCTGTATTCGAACGGCAGACGGCCGTCGACGATGGCCTCGACCTTGATCTTGTCGGCCATCGACGAGCCGGCGACCAGCTCGCCCAGGTCCAGGTGCTGGATGTTGACGACGCCCTTCAGCGTGCCCTTGCCGTCCAGGGGCACTTCGATCGGCTCGATCGAGACGCTGCCCTTGGCGGCCTCGAAGACGGTCGACCGCAGGTGCAGCGCCTCGGCGTCCAGGCTGAAGTCCGCCACCACCGCCTGGATCGGCACGATGGCGTCGACCCGCTCGATCTTCAGGGTCTGGTCCGGGGCGCTGATCAGCGGGGCCAGGCTGGTGAAGGCCACGTCGCCCTTCAGGGTGGCCACGAAGCCCAGGGGACTCTTGAAGTTCAGACCCGGCGTCGACAGCCGACCCTCGCTGGTCATGGTTTCGCCGGTCCAGTCGAAGCGGCCGGTGAAGGCGACCGGACCGTCGGCCTCGCGGGCGATCGCGGCCAGGGGCGACAGGCCCAGGGGCTGGAGGCCGCCCTTGACGAACACCATGCGCGAGGCGTCGATCAAGGCCTCGCCGCGACCGCTGGCCACGTCGTGGCGAAGGGTGATCTTGCCGACCGGACGGCCGTCGAGGGTGGCGGCGTCGAAGCCGCCGATCCATTGGCCGCGCGCCAGGTTGACCGCCCCGGTCGCCGCCATGGTTTCGAAGCGCCGGGCCGCCGCCGCTTCGACCAACCGGGCGGCGGTGACCCGCACCTGCGCCTCGTCGAACCCGCCGCGACCGCCGCCCTCGAAACCGGCCGTCACGCCCTCGACGCGCGCCTCGGCCACATTGACCAGCGCCTGGCCGTGCTCGATCCGGGCCGAGGCATGCCAGGCCCCGCCGGCCGCCTGGACCAACGGCCTGGCCGTCGGGCAGGCGTCGAACCTGAGGTCGGAGATCGGCGGCTCGCCCATCTCCCAGGTCTTGGCGGTCAGCGGCGTGCAGCGCGCCAGCCGCAGGGTGAAGGTGTCGCCGACCAGCTGGGCCCGGCCGTTCAGGGTTCCCGACAGCCCGGTGACCGGCGGCACGTCGAGGGTTCCGGCCAGGACGACGTCGCTGGTCAGGCCGCCCGGACCCGACCGCCAGTTCGGGGCCTTCAGGGTGATGTCGGGCAGGCCGCCGCCGCCCAGGGCCAGGGCCACCCGGCCGCCGGCCCCGTCGCCCGCCGCGGCGACCAGCGGTCCGCCGGACGCGGCGAGGGTCGCCTTGGCGCCGCTGGCGGCGGTCAGGGCGACGGGACGCGGCAGGAACAGGCTGGTCTGTCCGTCCCGCACGGCCAGCCGCAGGGCGGGCGCCGAGACCTCGAAGCGCGACAGGGCGGCGGCCGCGGCCTTGGCGTAGTCGGGATTGGGCAGGGCGGCGGTCAGCCGCTGGGCGTCGGGTCCGGACACCACGCCGTCGGCCCCGGCCTGGCCGTCCAGCCCCAGGCTGACCCCGTCGCTCCCGGCCGAGAACCGCCCCTTGCCGCTGGCCGCCAGGCTGGACAGCACCACCCCGCCGACCGCCGCGCGGCCGCTGCCCAGGGTGACCGCCATCGGCCCGCTGAGCGACTGGCGGTGGGCGTCGGAGATCGCCGTCAGGCTGGTGGAATTGACCTCGATCGCCGTCCGCGACAGGGCCGCGCCGCCCGCCACCGCCCGCTCGGCCGTGGCCGCCAGGCGGGTGCGGGCCGAGCCCCGCGCCCCGGCCGGATCGTAGGTCACCGCCAGGCCGGTCAGGTCGAGGTCGGCGACGACGTCACGGCTGTCCAGCGTCGGCGCCGTCAGCCGCTCGCCGCGCGCGTGTAGGGTGGTGTGGCCGGTGAAGCCCCCGCGCTTGAGGTCGCCGCTGAGCAGACCGGTCGCCGCGAAATTGGCCTCCAGCCCGCCCAGGGTGGCGGTGTCGAGGTCGGCCCCGCGCGCCTTCAGCGCCAGCCGCACCTCGGCCGGCCCGACCATCGACAGCTTCTGGAGGTCGGGATAGGCGATGTCGGCCTGCAGCGCGCCCTGGGCGTCGGTCAGGTCCAGCTGGCCCGTGCTCAGCGACCGCATGTCCAGGTCGACGTCGAGGGTCAGCCGCTCGCCACGCTTGCGGGCCTTGAGAAACAGGCCGGCGGTGTCGAACGACAGGTCCTTGGTGGCGTAGCGCAGCGGGGCCAGACGGCCGTCGAAGCGCAGCAGCTTGCCGTCGTCCAGGCTGGCGTCGCCGGTCAGACGCGCCGCGCCGCCGGGCAGGCGCAGGCTGACCCGGGCGTCCTCGACCAGGATCGCCGGCCCCGGCGCGTTCGGCTCGCTGGGGGTCTTCAGCGCCTCGTCGATCAGCGGCTGCAAGGCCCCGAAGTGGAAGCCGTTCTGGTCGAGGCTGGCGTTGAGGCGCGGCCGCACCAGGCGGATGGCCCGGGTGTTGAGCGCGAACTTGCCGGAACCGCTCCAGGGGGCGGCCAGGTCGTAGGCCACCTCGATTCGCTCGGCCGAGAACACCGGCGCGTTCCTGGGGCCCAGGCGGATCGAGCCGGCGAAGCCGGTGGCGTCGAGGTCGTCGAGGTCGAGGGTCGCCTCGATGCCCTTGTCCTCCAGCCAGGCCACGGCCAGCTCGCGGCTGATCTCGCGGCGGCCGGCATAGGCGGAGAAGCCCACGGCGACGAAGGCCAGGGCGGCCAGCGACATGATTTCCAGACCGGCGTCGAGCATCGCCGCGCGGCGGGGCCGGCGGGTCGGGGGGGACGGCTTGGCGTCAGGCTGGGGGTCGGGCGGGGGCTCGGCCATCGGGGGCACAATGCCGCAACAGGCGGCGATTGTTAGGTCCTATTTATTTTGGTCGCGCGACGGGCGCCGAAACCGGCGGCCACTTTCGGCTGTCGCGCTCATGCCTCAAAACCCAGGACGTCTTGCATGTCGTAGAGCCCCGGCGGCTTGTTCCGGGCCCAGATCGCCGCCGCGATGGCCCCGCGCGCGAACAGGCCGCGGTCGGTGGCCGAGTGCGACAGGGTCAGCACCTCGGACTCGCCGGCGAAGATCACGCTGTGCTCGCCGATGATCCCGCCGCCGCGCACCACCGAGAAGCCGATCGCCCCCTCGCGGCGCGGACCGGTGACGCCGTCGCGGGCCCGGTCGGCCACCGCGTCGAGGTCGACGCCGCGCCCCGCGGCCACGGCCTGGCCCAGCATCAGGGCGGTGCCGGACGGGGCGTCGATCTTGCGCCGGTGATGGGCCTCGAACACCTCGGCGTCCCAGTCGGAAGCGGGCAGGGCGGCGGCGGCTTGCCGGACCAGGCCCAGCAGCATGTTGACGCCCAGCGAGAAATTGCCCGAGCGGACGATGGCCACCTTGCGAGCCGCCGCCGCGATGCGCGCCGACTGCTCGGGGGTGAAGCCGGTGGAGCCGATGATCACCGCCGGCCCGCCGCGCGTCGCCCCGGCCAGGTCGGCGCAGACCTCGGCCAGCTCGGCCGAGGCCTCGGGCAGGGTGAAGTCGATCACCGCGTCGGCCCCGGCCAGGGCCTCGAACCGCCCGACCAGGCCCTCGCCGCCGGTCCCCGGACGCCCGAAGCGGCCGGCCAGGGCGACGTCGGCCCGCCCCGCCATCGCGCCGGCCACGGCCAGGCCCATCCGGCCCAGGGCGCCGGCCACGGCGATCTTCGCGACACCGGGCGTGGGGGCTGGCTCTGGGTGGCTCACGGCGATCTCCGGAAAAATGGCGAGGCAGGTAGTCTCCCGACACGCCCCGTCAGGTCAATGGCGCAAGCCCTGACAAGGTTGTCAGGCTTACGCAACGCCAAGCAGAACAAGCGTTTGCGAGACATTTATCGGTCCGGCGGAGGTTGTGAGCCGCCGGACGCCTCGCTACGGTGACCGCAAATAAGGGCGCTTCGCATTGTCCGGAGCGTCCCATCAGCTTGCACGGCGGGACCAGGGGTACATGAGCGACACGGAGAAGAAGACCTTCACGGACGAGGAAGCGCTGGCGTTCCACCGCTATCCGACCCCCGGCAAGATCGCCATCGTGCCGACCAAGCCCATGGCCACCCAGCGCGACCTGTCGCTGGCCTATTCCCCCGGCGTCGCCGTGCCGGTCCACGCCATCGCCGCCGACCCGGACATGGCCTACGAATACACCTCCAAGGGCAACCTGGTGGCGGTGATCTCCAACGGCACCGCGATCCTCGGCCTCGGCGACCTGGGGGCCCTGGCCTCCAAGCCGGTGATGGAGGGCAAGAGCGTGCTGTTCAAGCGCTTCGCCGACGTCGACTCCATCGACATCGAGATCAGCAGCAAGGACGCCGACGAGGTCATCACCGTCGTCAAGAACATCGGCGTCACCTTCGGCGGCATCAATCTCGAGGATATCAAGAGCCCCGAATGCTTCCGCATCGAGACCGAGCTGCAGGAGCTGCTCGACATCCCGGTGTTCCACGACGACCAGCACGGCACGGCGATCATCTGCGCCGCCGGCCTGATCAACGCCTGCCACATCACCGGCAAGAACCTGGCCGACGTGAAGGTGGTGCTCAACGGCCCCGGCGCGGCGGGCATCGCCTCGCTGGAACTGATCAAGGCCATGGGCGTGCGGCCCGAGAACGTCATCGCCGTCGACAGCAAGGGCGTGCTCTACCAGGGCCGCACCGAGGGCATGAACCAGTGGAAGAGCGCCCACGCGGTCGACACCCCGCTGCGCACCCTGGCTGAAGCGGTCAAGGGCGCCGACGTCCTGCTGGGCCTGTCGGCCAAGGGCGCGTTCACGCCCGAGATGATCGCCAGCATGGCCCCCAACCCGGTGATCTTCGCCATGGCCAACCCCGATCCGGAGATCACCCCGGAAGAGGTGCGCAAGGTCCGCAAGGACGCCATCATGGGCACCGGCCGCAGCGACTATCCCAACCAGGTCAACAACGTCCTGGGCTTCCCCTACATCTTCCGCGGCGCGCTGGATGTGCGGGCCCGCCGCGTCAATCACGAGATGAAGATCGCCTGCGCCAACGCCCTGGCCATGCTGGCCCGCGAGGACGTGCCCGACGAGGTCGCCGCCGCCTATCACGGCCGCCAGCTGAAGTTCGGCCCGGAATACATCATCCCCTCGGCCTTCGACCCCCGGCTGATCTGGTACATCCCGCCCTTCGTCGCCCAGGCGGCGATGGACACCGGCGTGGCCCGCAAGCCGATCGCCGACATGGACGCCTATCGCGCCAGCCTGGCCCAGCGCCTGGACCCCACCGCCGGCTTCCTGCAGAAGATCAGCGGCGCCGTGCTGGCCAAGCCCAAGCGCATCGTCTTCGCCGAGGGCGAGGACCCCAGCGTCATCCGCGCCGCCTACGCCTTCCAGACCGGCGGCTACGGCAAGGCCATCCTCTGCGGCCGCGAGAACCTGGTGCAGGAGAACATGCGGGTGGTCGGGCTCGACCCCGACCTCATCGACCTGGAGATCGTCAACGCCCGCCTCAGCGACCGCAATCCCGACTATGTCGACGCCCTCTACCTGCGCCTGCAGCGCCAGGGCTACCTGAAGCGCGACGTCCAGCGGCTGATCAACCAGGACCGCAACAGCTTCGCCGCCTCGATGGTCACCCTGGGCGAGGCCGACGGCATGGTCACCGGCGTCACCCGCAGCTTCGACCAGGCCCTGGAAGAAGTGCTGCGCGTCGTCGACCCGGCCGACGGCGGCCGGATCATGGGCATGTCGGTGGTGCTGGCCAAGGGCCGCACAGTCTTCGTGGCCGACACCAACGTCACCGAACTGCCCGAGGCCGAGGAGCTGGTCGAGATCGCCTGCGAGACGGCCCGCGCCGTCGCCCGCCTGGGCTTCAAGCCGCGCGTCGCCTTCATGAGCTACTCGACCTTCGGCAACCCGATGGGCCTGCGCTCGGAAAAGGTCCGCGAGGCGGTGGCCATGCTCGACGAGATGGACGTCGACTTCGAATACGAGGGCGAAATGCCGCCCGAACTGGCGCTCGACCCCGAGAAGCGCGCCAACTACCCGTTCATGCGCCTGACCGACAGCGCCAACATCCTGATCATGCCCGCCATCCACTCGGCCTCGATCGCGACCAAGCTGGTGCAGTCGCTGGGCGGGGCGACGGTGATTGGGCCGGTGCTGCTGGGGTTGTCGAAGTCGGTGCAGATCTGTCCGCTGGGGGCTTCGGTGTCGAAGATCCTGAACATGGCGATGATGGCGGCGTATGAGGCGCCGGCGGAGGGGGTGGGGGCGGAGTAAGAGGGCGAGGGAGTAGGGCGCGTAGATCGACGGCTGGCTATGGCTTCCCAGAGACTGGACCGCCAACGCCCGCCTTCGATAGCAAGGTCGTCAATCCGCCGATATCTGGTGCGCCATCATCCCTTACCAGGCCGTCTGAGGACGCGCGGAACAAGGAGCCAAGGACGAGCACCCGTTCAGTGGTATCGATTTTATTCTCTTGTGTTAGCGCCAAGTATGTTTCGACCATCACCGCGCGTTCCTCCGCGTCGATAGCCAAGTGGCTTTCACTCACATAAGTCCGGCTAATCAGGCGGCCGATCCAGAAGATTATAGTGAGAACAAATGCCGCGATCCCAAGCACCGAGTAAGTTGCCTGCCACTGCCTCGTTTCTTTAAAGACTTTTGCAATAAGATCCAAAATCCACGATACGCCATGTGTAATACCAAAATACACTAAAGAAGTTGCAAATATTAAACCTACTACACCAGAAATCCAACTCTTTACCCGATGCCCCTTAGCCTTATCACGCCAGTATGTTACGGGTGCTTTTAACCCCATATGCTCTGAGTATGTTTTTTCCGTTTGCTGTATGCTCGCAATAGAATCGTCTTTCTCGCGAAGAAGGCTAGCGACCTGTTCGTTTATTTGATTCCTAAATTGGGCAATCTCATCGAAATTTCGCTGGATAAACTCGCGTCGACTGCGCCGCCCTGTATCGAGCAATTTTTTGAAATGTCGTGTATGACGACGTTCCGTAATCTCAATGCGGCGATCTAAGTCATCCGCCTTTTGCTCTGCGCGCTCTTGTTGTCTGCCGAGTTGCTTGAGCAAGCTTGAGAGGCCACTTTGCACGCTTTGTCGAGCGGCTTTACCTGTGCCGGATAGAAATTCGTGAGCGGCAAACAAGCCCCTTACTTGCTCTGGGTCTTGTCCATCAAATCTTCGATCGGTGAGAGCTGCTAGTGCTCCGATTGCGGCGCGTTCGCCAATATTGGTGCGAACATTGTCGATAAGAGCCCGCCGCGGAGAACCGGATACCGGCAACGGAATACCATCCTGAAAATAACTTCTAAACCAATTTTCAGCCTGCTCTAGGTTTCCATTATTCAAAGCATCCAAGGCGGAATTTACGTTCTGCCAGTGGGTATCCCATAGTAATCGGATGCTTGAAAGAACATCGTTGGGATTATTCATATTTCTAATACTTGAAAGCCAATTCCACCCATCCAGCTCGCTTTGGAGGAACGCTCTAAGCTCCTCCACTGTGCGCATATGGACGCTACCAGCGTCTTTCAAATCGAATGTAATTGGTAGTGGCAAGGCTTCCCCCTGTTTTCGCAAGCGGAGCTCCATCCGCCCCTCGGCGGGTGACGCCACGTCCTGAAACCCTTGGTGGAATTGGAGCTCTGGGGTCTGACCGTGTCAAGGATCGCCTCCGGCGACCGCGTCGCGGCGGCCCGGAGGGCCGTCCTTGACACGGTCAGACCCCAGAGCAGGCTCGCCACCATGGATTTCAGGGCGCGGCCTGGCCGCCGAGGAGCGGTCCGGCTGGGCGAGGGGGTGGCGGCCGGACAGCCGGGGACATGCTCTCACGGCAGTGCGCCGGCCCGGCTTGCAGGGGGAAGCCGTGAGTGCGTGTCCCCGACGGATCCGCTGAGTTTGGCTCGAAGGCCTGTTCGGGGCGAAAATTCCAGGCCGTGGATGTCGTTGGGGACACGCACTCACCCCACGGTCCCGGGCCGTTTGGCCGGGCGGGCCATCTTCTCCCGCGCGGGGAGAAGGCTTAGATCACCCCCATGATCATCCTCGCCCAGACCGACGCCGAGATTCTGGCCACCTTCGAGGTCATGGCCCAGTTGCGCCCGCACCTGGCCCGCGACACCTATGTCGCCCGGATCCGGGGGCTGATGGCCAGCGACGGGTTCCGGCTGGCCTATGTGGCCGAGGACGGCGCGGCGCGGGCCGTGGCGGGATATCGGGTGCTCGACATGCTGTATTGCGGCCGCTTCCTGAGCGTCGACGACCTGGTGGCCGACGACCGGCTGCGTTCGCGGGGTCACGGCAAGGCGCTGATGGACTGGCTCAAGGCCGAGGCCCGGCGCGAGGGCTGCGGACACCTGGAGCTGATCTCCAACGTGGTCCGCGAGGCCGCGCACCGGTTCTATTTCCGCGAAGGCCTGGCCGTCGACGCCTTCCATTTCCGGGTGAAGCTCTAGGCGGGCCTGTTCGGGGCGAAAGTTCGAGGCCGTGGACGCCAGTCGCGGCGATGGCGGCCGGGGACATGCTCTCACGGCAGTGCGCCGGCCCGGTTTGCAGGGGGAAGCCGTGAGTGCGTGTCCCCAACGGATCCGCTGAGTTTGCTTTGAAGGCCTGTTCGGGACGAAAATTTGAGGCCGGGGATACCGTTGGGGACACGCACTCACCCCGCGGTCCCGGGTCGATTTGCCGAGGCCTTGCCGTGAGAGCATGTCCCCAGCGCACGACCGATCCGGCTAGCCCTTCAGCCGGACCCCTGGGCCGCCGTTGGCGTCGGCTGGGATGAAGACGATCCCGCCACCTTCCAGGACCCGCTGCACGCCGTCGAGGGTGCGCGAGTGCATGTCTCCCTTGCCCGACTCGAACCTCTGCACCGTCGAGGGCGCGACCCCGGCGGCGGCGGCGAGTTCCCTCACGCCCAGGCCGAGGGCGGTGCGGGCCAGTTTCATCTGGAGCGGCGTTATAATCGACACAGGTTTAGCATCCACGCGCACAGTGTATTGACATTGTCGGTTCGACGTGCGCATGGTCGCGCACGTCGAACTCAACCTCCACCGATCATAGCAGTTGATCGGGCCGAGCGCTCGCGCCGGGAGCCGCCGCATGTCCGAAGGCAAGGCCGATCCGACCGCCGTTTCCCGCCGGGTGCTGATCGGCGCGCCGGTCCTGGCCGGGGCGGCGGGGCGGTCCCGGGCCGACGACGTCGTGGCCCGAAGCGCGGCCTTCCTGGCGGTCGACGCCGAGATCGGGCGGCTGAGCGGCCGCTGGGGCGACCTGGAGGCCCTGGCCATCGGCCGGCACGCCTGGTTCCTCCACGCCGGGCGCCGGCGCCTGACCGTCCCCGAAGGCCGGGAGATGGCCAGGATCGACGCGGTGCTGGAGACCCTGTTCGAGCGTCGGGTCGAGCTCCTCGACGGCCTCTGCGCCGCCCCGGCCGTCGATCCCGGCGCGGCGGCGGCCAAGCTGGCGGTGGCCGCCCGGGTGATCTGCGCCGACACCGACGAACGCCTGCACCGCCTGCTCGACGGCCTGGCGCGCGACCTGGCCGCCATGCGCTGCCCCCATTGCCGGGCGCCGCTGGTGAGCGGGACGCCGGGGCCGTAGCTCACGCCCTTGCCCCCACCTGACCGCTTCGCGGTCTGTCGCGGCGAAGGGGCGGAGCACTCTTCCCCCCATGGGGGAAGACGGCCGAAGGCCCGTAGGGGGCAAGTGGGCGCCCCTCTGGACACGGGTCTTTCGCGAAACCGTTGAATGGAGGCATGATGCGGCGTGGCTGCTTCGTTCGCCCGACGGGGCCGCCGACGAGCCCGCCCGACGAGAAAGAGCGCCATGATCGCGAGACGACTGGTCGGCCACCATCGCGCCCGCGCCCGCCCATGACGGAGAACGCCGCGCCATCGCCGGTCTCGCCCAGCGTCACCACCGCGCTGAAGCACGCGCCGCTGGGCATCGCCATCTTCGACCGCGAGATGCGCTACCTGGCCGCGTCGCGGCAGTACCTGACCGACCAGGGCCTGCCCGCCGACCTGCCGCTGCTGGGCCGCGTGCACTACGAGGTGTTTCCCGAGATTCCCCAGCGCTGGCGCGACCTGCACGCCCAGGTGCTGGCCGAGGGGGTCGAGCTGCACAACAGCGACGGCGACCGCTATGTCGACCGCCGCGGCCAGGTCGACTGGATCCGCTGGTCGATGGCCCCGTGGCGCACCGACGACGGGGCGATCGGCGGGCTGGTGCTGTATACCGAGGTGGTCACCGGGGCCGTCGAGGCCCGGCTGAAGCTGGAGGCCGCCGAGGCCCGCTACCGCGCGGTGTTCGACCAGGCGGCGATGGGCGTGGCGCGGGTGTCGTCCAGCGGCCGGTTCCTGGAGGTCAACGACCGGTTCTGCGCCATCACCCGCCGCGACCGCGAGGTCCTGCTGGCCTCGACCTTCATGGACATCACCCCGGGCGAGGACACTGTGGCGACGGCGATCACCCAGGGCCGGGCCCTGCTGACCGGCGAGATCGACAGCTACGCCATCGAGCGGCGGGTCGAGGGCCGCGACGGGCCGGTCTGGGTGCACGTCACCGCCTCGCGCGTCGATCCCGGCGACGGGCGCCCCTATCTGGTGGTGATCATCTCCGACATCACCGCCCGCAAGCAGGTGGAGTCCGAGCAGCAGCACTATCAGGGCCAGCTGCGGCTGCTGATCAACGAGCTGAACCACCGGGTGAAGAACACCCTGGCGACCGTGCAGTCGATGGCCTCCCAGACCCTGAAGAACGAGCCCCACCCGGCCGTGGCCTTCGAGAAGTTCGAGTCGCGGTTGATGGGGCTGTCCCAGGTGCACGACGTGCTGACCCGCGAGAGCTGGCACGGCGCGGGCCTGCGCGACGTCGCCGAGCGGGCCCTGGCGCCGTTCACCGAGGCGACCGGGCGGCTGAGCATCGACGGGCCGCCGGTCTGGCTGGCGCCGGGCGGGGCCCTGACCATGGCGCTGATCTTCCACGAGCTGGCGACCAACGCCCTCAAGTACGGAGCCCTGTCGAACGCCGACGGGCAGGTGGCGCTGCACTGGACCTATGACACCGGCAGCCGGGACCTGGTCCTGGCCTGGACCGAGTCCGGCGGCCCGCCGGCGGCCCC
>NZ_AKKF01000006.1 GCF_000281955.1 Caulobacter sp. AP07
GGACCGCCAGCGCCAGCCACAGCAGCCAGGTGCCGGCCACGCCGCCCGTCCAGGTCTGCCGCAGGGCGGTCGACAGGTTGTAGTGGGTCGAGGTGTGGTGGTTGACGTGGCTGGCCCACCAGAACCGCCGCTCGTGGCTCACGCGGTGGAACCAATAGTAGGTCAGGTCCTCGGCGAAGAACAGCACCACCCAGGCCCAGACCGCGGTCATCGGGATCGTGAACAGCCGGTGCTGATAGACCCACAGGGCGACCGCGAAGGTCAGGCCGGCGGTCAGCAGGCCGGCGATCGTGCTGCCCAGGCCCATGACCAGCGAGGTGGCGGTGTCCTTGGCCTCGTAATGGGCCTTGGCCTTGCCCAGACGGGCCAGCAGCACCTCGAGGATGACGGCGATGACGAAGAACGGGATCGCCGCCTGGACCGGATCGAAGGTCTTCATGCGGCCAGCTCACTCGACACGAATTGGGGCGGCGGCCAGGCGCCGCCGGACACGGCAAGCCGGGGCGAGGCGTCGGCCAGCCTGAGCTTCAGCCGGCCGCCTTCGACCCTGGCGGCCCGGACCTCGGCCCAGGGGATGGCGCGGGCCACGTAGCCGTCGCCCTTGCGCCACAGCACCAGGGCCAGGTCGCCCGACCGCGCCACCACCCCCGCCCCGTCGGCGGCGATCCACAGGGCGTCGACGGGATCGTCGGGAAACTCGTCGGCCAGCAAGGCGTGGGCGGCCCGGGCGTCGAGCGGCGGCGTCGGGCGCGCGATCCTCGCCCAGGCCGCCAGGCCCACGAGCAGGGCCACGGCCGTGGCCGAGCCAACCAATTGAATGAGCAGCGCCTTATCCAAGGCCGACGCCTTCCTCGCGTTTTTCCGAGAGTCGGGCGGCGGGGGTTGGGCGTCAAGGGCGACGTGGGGTCACCCTGCGCTCCCGCGTCCACACCTTGGGTGTTTACGCCGGCCGTTTTCGTGCCCAAGGTTGCACCACCGCCAGGGAGCGGGGGTGTCTCAGGAGTTTTCGATGTCGTTGATGTTTCAACCGTTCAAGAAATTCGCTGACTTCCAGGGCCGCGCGCGCCGGTCGGAATACTGGCTGTTCTCGCTGTTCTGCTTCGGCGTCGGCGTGGTCATCGGCATCCTGCGCGTGGCGACCGGCGGCCTGGAGAGCCTCGAAAGCGGACGGATGGATCCGCTGGGGATCGTCAATCTGCTGTTCTCGCTGGCCGTTCTGGTTCCCAGCCTGGCCGTCGGCTTCCGCCGGCTGCACGACACCAACCGCTCGGCCTGGTGGATCCTGATCGGCCTGATCCCGCTGATCGGCTGGATCACGCTGATCGTCTTCTACCTGCTGCCGGGCACGACGGGTCCCAACAGGTTCGGCCCCGACCCGAAGTCGCCGTTGGGTGGCAGCGACACCGCGGAAGTCTTCAGCTGACGACGACGCGCGCCTCCGTGGGGAGGCGCGCGTCTTTCGTTTCAGGCCAGGCCCTAGAACTTCCGCGCGTAGCCCACCGACACCACGTTGGCGTCGGCCGCGTCGTTGTCGCGGAACTGCTGGCGGGTGTAGTCGACGCGAACGCCGTTCTTGTCGTCGACCTTGTACTGGGCGCCGACCCCGTAATTGACGCTGTCGGCGTCGAACTTGCCCTCGACCCCGGCCAGTTGCTGCTTGAACTGGGTGTTGCCGTAGCCGACCCGGCCGATCAGGTCGATGTTGGGCGTGACCGGCAGGAAGCCGACGCCGTAGACGGCGGCCTGATGGGTCTGCTCGATCTTGGACCGCACGCCGTTGGTGTCGATGTTGTCGTCCTTGACCCCGCCGCTCAGCTCGCCTTCGACGCCGAAGTGCGGGGTGAGCTTGGCGCCCAGGCGACCTTGCACGGCGCCGGTGTCGGCGCCTTCGGCGCGGGAACCGGCATAGCCCAAGGTGCCATAGACCTCTTGAGCATGGGACAGGGCGGGAACGGCGACGACCGACAGGGCGGCAAGAGCCGCCGACATGAGAGTTTTCATTGTTTTTACTCCTTGGTACGCGTGCACCCTCAGCCCCCTCTAGCTAGGCCGGGGATGCGGCCTCGGTTGGACCGGGGCGGACGGCTTTGGGGCCATTGCGTGTCGTCTCGGACATCTGCGAGGCGATTGTGGCGGGGCTGAATCGTTCCCTTCGAGAGACGAAAAGCCGAGGGCGTGACCTCAAAGCCGCGCCGCGAAGGTGACGGGGGCGTCAGGCGTGCTATTGATCCGGCCGGAACAAAATCAGAGACGCGCCCGCCACCTTTCAGTGGGAGGGGCGCGCCAGCGTCACCGGGACCGCCGCCTTGCATAAAGCCGTCATCGTCGCCACGGGGCTCTTCACCCCGCCGTTCAGCGTTTCGAACACCGAACTGGTCGAAGCCTTCAACACCTATGTCGAGCGCTTCAACGCCGCCAACGCCGAGGCGATCGCCGCCGGCGAGGTCACGGCCCTGGCCCCCTCCTCGCCCGAATTCATCGAGAAGGCCTCGGGCATCAAGGCCCGCTACGTGATGAACAAGACCGGGATCGTCGATCCGCAGGTCATGCGGCCGATCCTGCCCGAACGCCCCAACGACCAGATCTCGATCCTGGCCGAGATGGCGGTCGAGGCGGCCAGGCAGGCGATCGAACGCTGGGGCAAGCCGGTCAGCGAGATCGGCGCGGTGATCTGCGCCGCCTCGAACATGCAGCGCGCCTATCCGGCCATGGCCATCGAGGTGCAGCAGGCCCTGGGCATCGAGGGCTTCGCCTTCGACATGAACGTGGCCTGCTCGTCGGCCACCTTCGGCATCAAGACCGCCGCCGACTTCATCGCCACCGGCAGCGCCAAGGCCGTGCTGATGGTCAATCCCGAGATCTGCTCGGGCCACCTGAACTTCACCGACCGCGACAGCCACTTCATCTTCGGCGACGTGGCCACCGCGGTGATCCTGGAAGAGGAAAGCCAGGCCAAGGACGGCTGGGAGGTGCTGGGCACCCGGCTGAAGACCGAGTTCTCCAACAACATCCGCAACAATTTCGGCTTCCTCAACCGCACGGCCCCCGAAGGCGAGGGCGCGCGCGACAAGCTGTTCGTGCAGGAGGGCCGCAAGGTGTTCCGCGAGGTGGTGCCGATGGTCAGCCAGATGATCGCCGAGCACGCCGCCGACATCGGCGTCGACCCCACGGCGCTGAAGCGCCTGTGGCTGCACCAGGCCAACATCAACATGAACGAGATGATCGGCCGCAAGGTGCTGGGCCGCGACCCCGAGCCCGGCGAGAACGTCATCATCCTCGACACCTACGCCAACACCAGCTCGGCCGGCTCGATCATCGCCTTCCACAGCGCCAACGACGATTTCGCGGCGGGCGAGACGGGCCTGATCTGCAGCTTCGGGGCGGGCTATTCGGCGGGGACGGTGTTCGTCAGGAAGCGGTAGGGGCTTGCCGCCACATCCAAAGCCGTCATCCCCCGGCTTGTTCGGGGGACCCAAGCCGAGACGGCAAGGTCAGCTTGGGTCCCCCGCATAAAGCGGGGGATGACGAATGTGGGTGGATGTGGGCGCCAGAATATCCGCGGACGTGAAATCGCTCCGGAAGCCGACCTACTCGACGCGGACGACGTGGGCCGAGACGGCGCGCCAGGCGCCCGCGCGCTTGACGTACACGTCGGCGTAGTCGTTGACGCTCGAGAACTCGCCCTCGGGGTTCTTGCCGCTGATCCGGCTGCGCGCCCTGACCACGGCGACGTCTCCGAAGACCAGGACCTTCAGGTCTTCCCAGGTGATGCTCGCGACGGTGCGCGCCGGATCGGTGGCGCTCTTGAGCAGGTCGGCCTTCCTGAGAACGCGTCCGCCCGGATAGATCGCCTCGAAATCGTCGGCGAGAATGCGGTCCAGCGCCGCGCCGTCGCGCGTCTTGTAGGCCGTCAGCCACTCGCTGTTGAGCTTCTCCAGCGCGGCGACGACGTCGGACGACACGGCCCGCGACACCGAAGCCTGGGGGGAAGCGGCTCCCGGAGAAGCGGTCTGGGCCGACGCGGCCGAAGGCGTCAGGGCGACGGGCGCCAGCAGGGCGAACAACAGGGCCAGGGTCTTCAAGGTTCATCTCCACGAGCGCGCGCCCGGAACGCCTCATGCGTTCCAAGCTGAACGGGGCTTCACTTCGGGGCCGGGGTCAGGTCCCCGGCTTGGCGGAGGCGGGATGCGCCGCCTTCCAGTCCATGGCGTTGCGGACGCGGCGGCCCACCGACGGGTGGTCGTAGAACAGCACCTCCTCGACGACGCCCGGCGTGGCGGCGCGGTACTCGATGGTCTTGACCAGCGCCTTGGACAGGCCGTCGGGCTCGTTCTCGTGCTCCAGGCTGTAGCGGTCGGCGTCGGTCTCGGCGATGCGGATCAGGCTGTTGGTCACCGGCGTGCCCAGCAGCGCCAGCACCGCCAGGATCACGCTCAGCACCGGCAGGCCGGCCGGATCGGCCAGGCCCTTGACCTGCTCGGCCCCCAGGAGGCGGGAGACCGGGTTGAACAGGCGATCGACCAGGAAGAAGGCCAGCACCGCCAGCAGGCTCATCGCGCCGGCGATCCAGATGACGTGGTGATGGGCGTAGTGGCCCATCTCATGGCCGACCACGCCGCGCACCTCGGCGATGTCCGCGCCCTGCTTGAACATGGTGTCGCTCATCGCCACCCGCGCCGTGCCGAACAGGCCCGAGACGTTGGCGGTGTAGGCGTTGGACTGCTTGGAGCCGTTGTAGACGAAGATCTTGTCGGCCGGGATGCCGTTGGCCTTGGCCATGGCCACCACCGTGTCGCGCACCGGACCGGCCGGGGCCGGCGTGTACTTGTTGAAGATCGGCTCGATATAGATCGGGGCGATGATCAGCATCAGGGCGATGAAGCCCGCCGTCAGCGCGCCGCTCCACAGCCACCAGGTGCGCGGCGCCCGGCGGATCAGGGCGTAGAGCGCGACGAAGAACAGGCCGAACAGCACCGACATGATCGCCAGATTGATGGCGCTTTCGCCCAGCCAGCCGGTGAAGGCCTGGCTGGTCAGGCCATACTGCTTCTGCCGCCACCAGCCGCTGTAGGCCGACCACGGCAGGCTCAGCACGCCGTCGACCAGCAGATAGACGATCCCGACCACCAGGCTGACCAGCACCGGCCGGGGCCGCCGCTTCTCCAGCCCGCGCCGCAGGCCCACCAGCACGCCGCTGCGCACGATCAGCCACGAGACCACCACCGCCACCAGGAAACCCCACAGCAGCAGCCAGTGGCCGCCCTGGGTATAGGCCGTGGCCTTGGCGTGGGCCTCCGGCGGCAACTGCGCCAGATAGGCCGCCGTCGCGGCGGCGGGATCGAACGCTTGGGCCATGGACAGTTTCCCCCGAACGGATGGTCTCGCCGCAGATGGCCAGAGCCCGGCGGTCGCGTCAGGTTAATTCGCGGTCAGGTTGGGTCTCGCCGAGGCCGACGGCGACGCTTGCCACTGGCGGCGGCGCGCGGGCTGTATAGAAATACGCCACGAAATCCGCTTCCCGAGGCCCACATGCGATTCCCCGCCCGTCGTGACTTCCTCCTGGGTCTTGGCCTGAGCGCCGGCGGCCTGGTCCTGGCCGGTTGCGGCGGCCAGTCCGGCGCCGACGGCGAGACCGGCCTGAAGCGCGTCGAAGCCAGCAAGACCTTGCGGATCGGCCTGGAGGGCACCTACCCGCCGTTCAACTTCCAGGACAAGGACGGCCAGCTGGCCGGGTTCGAGGTCGACTTCGCCAAGGCCCTGGCCGCGCAGATGAAGCTCAAGCCGGACTTTCGGCCCTCGCCCTTCGCCGGCCTGCTGGGCGCGCTGGAATCCAAGCGAATCGACGTGGTGATCAACCAGATCACCATCACCCCCGAACGGGCCGCCAAGTACGACTTCTCCAAGCCCTACACGATCTCCGGCATCCAGATCATCGTCCGCAAGGGCCGGACCGGCATCGCCACGCCGGCCGACCTGGCCGGCAAGAAGATCGGCGTCGGCCTGGGCACCAACTATGAGAGCTGGCTGCGGGCCAACGTGCCGACCGCCGTCGTCCGCACCTATGACGACGACCCGACCAAGTACCAGGACCTCAAGGCCGGCCGCATCGACGCCGTGCTCAACGACCGGCTGGTGGCGGCGGACTTCGTCAAGACCTCGCCCGACTACGTCGCCTCCGGCCCGCCGTTCGCCAGCCAGGGCATGGGCGTGGCCATGCTGCGCGACCCGGCGCTGAAGGTGGCCATCGACCAGGCCATCGACGCCCTGCGCGCCGACGGCCGGCTGACGGCGATCTCGATGAAGTGGTTCGGCGCGGACGTGACGAAGTGATGCCCCCTCCGATTGGGGACATGCACATGTGCATGTCCCCGGCCGTCAACCCGACCGTCGGCCGATGAACCCCGCCCTCGACCTCATCGCCCAATCCACCCCGCTGCTGCTGAAGGGCGCGGGCTTTACCGTGCTGCTCAGCGTGATCGGCATGGGCCTGGGGCTGGTCATCGGCTTCGGCCTGGCCCTGATGCGGCTGTCGCGCAGTCCGCTGCTGCGCTGGCCCGCCGCCGTCTACGTCTCGGCGATCCGGGGCACGCCGCTGCTGGTGCAGCTGTTCCTGATCTATTACGGCCTGCCGCAGCTGGGCGTCGAGCTGCCGCCGCTGCTGGCGGCCGGGATCGGCTTTTCCCTGAACATCGGGGCCTATGCCGGCGAAATCCTGCGCAGCGCCATCGCCGCCGTCGACAAGGGCCAGTGGGAAGCCGCCAGCGTGCTGGGCATGAGCCGCGGCCAGGCCCTGCGCCGGGTGATCCTGCCCCAGGCCGCCCGCACCGCCGTCGCGCCGCTGTCCAACAGCTTCATCAGCCTGGTCAAGGACACCTCCCTGGCCGCCACCATCCAGGTGCCCGAACTGTTCCGCCAGGCCCAGCTGATCACCGCCCGCACCTACGAGATCTTCGCCATGTACCTGGCGGCCGCCGCCCTCTACTGGATTCTCTCCAGCCTGCTGGCCCTGGGCCAGCACCGGCTGGAACGCCAGGCGGAGCAAGGCCGATGAGCGCCATCTCCGCCCAAGGACTCGTCAAGCGCTTCGGCGACCAGGCCGTGCTGAACGGCGTCGACCTGACCGTCGACCCCGGCGAGGTGGTGGCCGTCATCGGCCCCAGCGGTTCGGGCAAGAGCACCCTGCTGCGCTGCCTGGCCGGACTGGAGCTCGTCGACGGCGGGACCCTGACCGTGGCCGGCGTCACGGCCGGCGGCAAGCCGCCC
>NZ_AKKF01000007.1 GCF_000281955.1 Caulobacter sp. AP07
GGCGGACGGCGCGGCCCCGCCAGCACGGTGGCGGTGGCCACGGCCGGCCAGGCCGACCTGCCGGTGATCATCGAGGCGCTGGGCGCGGTGACCCCCGCCGCGACGGTGACGGTCCGCCCGCAGGTGTCGGGCACGATCACCCAGGTGCTGTTCAAGGAAGGCCAGATGGTCCGCGCCGGCCAGGCGCTGGCGCAGATCGATCCGCGCCAGTTCCAGATGGACCTGATGCAGGCCCAGGGCAACCTGACCCGTGACGAGGCCCAGCTGGCCAGCGCCCGCGTCACCCTGGCCCGCTTCCAGACCCTGCTGACCCAGGACAGCATCGCCCGCCAGGAGGTCGACACCCAGGCCGCCACGGTCAAGCAGTTGCAGGGCACGGTGATGGCCGACCGCGCCGCCGTCGGCACGGCCCAGCTGAACCTCGGCTACGCCCGCATCGTCGCGCCGGTCAGCGGCCGGGTCGGCCTGCGGGTCGTCGATGTCGGCAACTATATCGCCGCGGGCGACGCCAGCGGCGTGGCGGTGGTCACCACCGTCTCGCCGATCGACGTGGAGTTCACCGTGCCGCAGGACGACGTGCCGCGCATCGGCGCGCGCGTCGCCACCGGCGCCGTCCTGCCGGTCACCGCGCTGGACCGGACGCGGACCGTGACCCTGGACAAGGGGACCTTCTCGACCCTCGACAATGTCGTCGACACCGGCACCGGCACGGTCAAGGCCAAGGCCCGGTTCGCCAACGCCGGCGGGACGCTGTTCCCCAGCCAGTTTGTCAATGTCCGGCTGGAGCTGGACAACATCAAGGGCGCCATCGTCGTGCCCGCCACCGCCCTGCGCCAGGGCGCCGACGGGGCGTTCGTCTGGGTGCTGAACGCCGACCAGACGGTCAGCAAGCGCAAGGTCACGGCCGGCCCCTCGACCACCACCCAGGTGTCCCTCGCCACCGGCCTGAAGGTCGGCGAGAAGGTGATCACCGAGGGCGGCGACCGCCTGACGGAAGGCGGCAAGGTGCAGCTGCCCGGCCAGGCGGCCCAGCGCTCGGGCCAAGGCAAGGGCAAGGGCCAGGGCGGCCAGCATCGCCGCCGGCAGCAGGCCCAGTAGCCGGGCCCGCCTCCGATGAACCCCTCGCGTCCCTTCATCCAGCGGCCGGTCGCCACGGCCCTGTTCATGGCGGCCATCGTCCTGGCCGGCCTGGTCGGCTTCCGGCTGCTGCCGCTGTCGGCCCTGCCGCAGGTCGACTATCCCACCATCCAGATCCAGACCCTCTATCCGGGGGCCAGCCCGGAGGTGATGAGCCAGACGGTCACCGCCCCGCTGGAGCGCCAGCTGGGCGAGATGTCCGGCCTGGCGCGGATGAGCTCGGTCAGCACGGCCGGCGCCTCGATCATCACCCTGCAGTTCAACCTCGGCGAGACGCTGGACGTCGCCGAGCAGGAGGTGCAGGCGGCGATCAACGCCTCCAACAGCCTGCTGCCGGCCGACCTGCCCGCCCCGCCGGTCTACGCCAAGGTCAATCCGGCCGACGCCCCGGTCCTGACCCTGGCGGTGACGTCGGACACCCTGCCGCTGACCGAGGTGCAGAACCTGGTCAACACCCGCCTGGCCCAGAAGATCAGCCAGGTCTCGGGCGTCGGCCTGGTCACCCTCAGCGGCGGCCAGCGCCCGGCCATCCGCATCCAGGCCGACACCCAGGCCATGGCCTCGTACGGCGTCACCCTGGCCAACCTGCAAACCGCCATCAGCAACGCCAACGCCAACAGCGCCAAGGGCAGTTTCGACGGCCCGACCCGCAGCTACACCATCAACGCCAACGACCAGTTGCTGACCGTCGACGACTATTCCAGCTTGATCGTCGCCTACAAGAACCAGGCCCCGATCCGCCTGCGCGACATCGCCCAGGTGGTGCAGAGCGCCGAGAACACCCGCCTGGGCGCCTGGGCCAGCCAGACCCCGGCGATCGTCGTCAACGTCCAGCGCCAGCCCGGCGCCAACGTCATCAAGACCGTCGACGCCATCAAGGCCAAGCTGCCGGAGCTGGAAGAGGCCCTGCCCGCCACGCTGAAGGTCGAGGTGCTGGCCGACCGCACCACCGGCATCCGATCGTCCGTCCACCACGTGGAGATGGAGCTGCTGCTGGCCGTGGTGATGGTGGTGGTGGTGATCTTCTTCTTCCTGCACAGCCTGCGCGCCACCCTGATCGCCGGCCTGGCCGTGCCGATCTCGCTGATCGGCTCGTGCGGGGTGATGTACCTGCTGGGCTACAGCCTCAACAATCTGAGCCTGATGGCCCTGACCATCGCCACGGGGTTCGTGGTCGACGACGCCATCGTCATGATCGAGAACATCTCGCGCCACCTGGAGCGCGGCGAGAAACCGATGGCGGCGGCCTTGAACGGGGCGCGCGAGATCGGCTTCACGATCATTTCGCTGACCGTCTCGCTGATCGCCGTGCTGATCCCGCTGCTGTTCATGGGCGACGTGGTGGGCCGGCTGTTCCGCGAGTTCGCGGTCACCCTGGCCATCACCATCCTGATCTCGGCCGTGGTGTCGCTGACCCTGACGCCGATGCTGTCGGCCCGCTGGCTGAAGCCGCAGGGCGAGGAACACCAGGGCCGCATCGCCCGCAAGTCGCAGGAGGTGTTCGAGCGGGTCGAGCGCCAGTACGAACGCGGACTGGCCTGGGTGCTGAAGCGCCAGAAGGCCACCCTGGTGGTCGCGGTCCTGACCTTCGCCCTGACCGCCGCCCTCTACCTGATCATCCCCAAGGGCCTGTTCCCCACCCAGGACACCGGCCAGCTGCAGGCCCGCACCGAGGTCGAGCAGTCGGTGTCCTACGACCGCATGGCCGGGCTGCAACAGCAGGCGGCTAAGGCGATCCTGGCCGACCCGGCGGTGGAGAACCTCAGCTCGTTCATCGGCGTCGACGGCGCCAACAACGCTATGCTCCACACCGGCCAGATGCTGATCAACCTCAAGCCCGACCGCAAGGGCTCGCAGGAGAAGATCATGCAGCGGCTGCGCGACCGCGTCGCCGCCGTGCCGGGCGTCACCCTCTACCTGCAACCGACCCAGGACCTGACCATCGACGCCGAGACCGGCCCCACCCTCTACCGCCTGTCGCTGGAGGGCGCCGACACCGCCACGGTGCGCGAATGGGCCGGCAAGCTGGCCGAGCGGCTGAAGACCGTGAAATCGGTGCGCAACGTCTATAGCGACGCCGGAGCCGTGGGCGCGGCGGCCTATGTCGACATCGACCGCGACACCGCCGCGCGGCTGTCGATCACCGCGGCCGACATCGACGACGCCCTGTACAGCGCCTTCGGACAGCGCATCGTCTCGACCATCTTCACCGAGACCAACCAGTACCGGGTGATCCTCGAGGCCAAGCCCGGCCTGCTGACCGCGCCGCAATCGCTGGGCCTGCTGAACCTCAAGACCGGCGGCGGATCGCCCACCCCGCTGTCGGCGATCTCGACCATCAAGGAGCAGACCGCGCCGCTGCAGGTGACCCACGTCGCCCAGTTCCCGGCCACCACCCTCGGCTTCGACACGGCGCCCGGCGTCTCGCTGGGCAAGGCGGTGGACGACATCCGCGCGGCGATGAAGGACATCGGCATGCCGGTGGCCGTCACCCACACCTTCCTGGGCGCGGCGGGAGCCTACGAGAACTCGCTGTCCAACCAGCTGTGGCTGATCCTGGCCGCCGTGGTCTGCGTCTACATCGTGCTGGGCGTGCTCTACGAGAGCTACATCCACCCGCTGACCATCCTGTCGACCCTGCCCTCGGCCGGGGTCGGGGCGCTGCTGGCCCTGTGGATCACCGGCAACGACCTGGGCGTGATCGGCATCATCGGCATCATCCTGCTGATCGGCATCGTCAAGAAGAACGCGATCATGATGATCGACTTCGCCATCGACGCGCAGCGCAACCAGGGCAAGAGCCCTCAGGAGGCCATCTTCCAGGCCGCCATCCTGCGCTTCCGGCCGATCCTGATGACCACCCTGGCGGCCCTGTTCGCCGCCGTGCCGCTGATGCTGAGCTTCGGCGACGGCGGCGAGCTGCGCCGGCCGCTGGGCATCGCCATCTTCGGCGGCCTGCTGGTCAGCCAGCTGCTGACCATGTTCACCACCCCGGTGATCTACCTGGCCTTCGACCGCCTGAGCCCGGCCGACAAGGGCGTGCATCGCGATGACCCACTCGCCCCCGAACCGGTCCCGGGGACGCCGTCGTGAACCTCTCGGCCCCGTTCATCCGCCGGCCGGTGGCGACGGTCCTGCTGACCGTCGGCCTGGCCATGGCCGGGATCGCCGCCTTCTTCGTGCTGCCGATCTCGCCCCTGCCGCAGGTGGACTATCCGACCATCTCGGTCTCGGCCAACCTGTCGGGGGCCAGCCCCGACACCATGGCCTCCAGCGTCGCCACCCCGCTGGAGCGGCGGCTGGGGGTGATCCCCGGCGTCACCGAGATGACCTCGCAGAGCAATACCGGCTCGGCCCGGGTGACCCTGCAGTTCGACCTCAACCGCGAGATCAACGGCGCGGCGCGCGAGGTGCAGGCGGCGATCAACGCGGCGCGCGGCGACCTGCCGGCCACGCTGCGCAGCAACCCCACCTACCGCAAGCAGAACCCCTCCGACGCGCCCGTCATCATCCTGGCCCTGACCAGCGACACCAAGACCCCGGGCCAGATCTACGACGCGGTGTCCAACATCGTCTCCCAGCGCCTGGCCCAGGTGACGGGCGTCGGCGACGTCGAGATCGGCGGCGGCTCGCTGCCGGCCGTGCGGGTGTCGGTCAATCCGTTCCTGCTCAACAAGTACGGCGTCGCCCTGGAGGACGTCCGCGCCGCCGTCCAGGCCGCCAACGCCAACCGCCCCAAGGGCGCGGTCGAGGGCGATGGCCAGCGCTTCCAGGTCTATACCAGCAGCGGCGGACGCAAGGCCGCCGACTATGCCGGCCTGGTCGTGGCCTGGCGCGGCGACGCCGGGGTCAAGCTCTCGGACGTGGCCAGCGTCACCGACAGTGTCGCCGACACCCGCACCCTGGGCCTGTTCAACGGCAAGCCGGCGATCATCATCCTGGTCACCCGCCAGCCGGGGGCCAACATCATCCAGACGGTGGACAGCGTCCGCGCCGTCCTGCCCGAGCTGCGCGCCCAGCTGCCGGCCGACGTCAGCCTCCAGGTGGCCAGCGACAGCACCAACTCGATCCGGGCCTCGCTGCACGAGATCGAGGTCACCCTGCTGATCTCGATCGTGCTGGTCGTCCTGGTGGTCAGCGCCTTCCTGCGCAGCACCCGGGCCACGTTCATCCCGGCGGCGGCGACCATCGTCTCGCTGCTGGGCACCTTCGGGGTGATGTACCTGCTGGGCTTCTCGCTCAACAACCTCAGCCTGATGGCCATCACCGTGGCCACCGGCTTCGTCGTCGACGACGCCATCGTCGTGCTGGAAAACACCCAGCGCCACATCGAGAACGGCATGGAGCGCTTCGCCGCCGCCACCCTGGGGGCCAAGGAGGTGGGCTTCACGGTGCTGTCGATCAGCATCTCGCTGGTGGCGGTGTTCATCCCGCTGCTGTTCATGGGCGGCCAGGTCGGGAGGCTGTTCCGCGAGTTCGCCGTCACCCTGTCGGCGGCGGTGCTGATCTCGCTGGTCATCTCGCTGACCACCACGCCGATGATGTGCGCCTACCTGCTGCGCCACCGACCCGAGGGCCAGCAGGAGGGCCGGATCGGCCGCTGGTTCGAGGCCGGCTTCAACCGCGTCCACAAGACCTACGAGCACAGCCTGGACTGGGCCCTGGCCGCCAAGCCGGTGGTGCTGCTGATCCTGGTGGTGGTGCTGGGCCTGACCGCCTGGCTCTACATCGCCGTGCCCAAGGGCTTCTTCCCGCAGCAGGACAGCGGCCAGATCCAGGCCGGCCTGCGCGCCGACCAGAGCGTGTCGTTCCAGGCCATGCAGCTGAAGCTGCGCCAGGTGGTCGACATCATCCGCAAGGACCCCGCGGTCGACACCGTGGTCGGCTTCACCGGCGGCGCCCGGGCCGGCGGCGGCTTCATGTTCGTCAACCTCAAGCCGCTGGGCGACGGGGCCGGCGAGCGCAAGGAGAGGGGCTCGGCGGTCATCGCCCGCCTGCGGCCCAAGCTGCAGCAGGTGACGGGCATCAGCGTCTTCCTCAACCCCGTGCAGGACGTGCGGATGGGCGGCCGGCAGGCCAACTCGACTTACCAGTACACCCTGACCAGCGACAGCAGCGCCGCCCTCAAGCAATGGGCCCCCAAGCTGGCCGAGGCGATGAAGGCGCACGGCGACGTGATGACCGACGTCGATTCCGACCAGTCGGAGAACGGCGTCGAGACCTACATCACCATCGATCGCGACAGCGCCTCGCGACTGGGGATCACCCCGCGCGCCATCGACAACGCCCTCTACGACGCCTTCGGCCAGCGCCAAGTGGCGACCATCTACGAGGACATCAACCAGTACAGCGTGATCCTGGAATGGGAGAAGGCCTTCGCCCAGGGCCCCGAGGCGCTGAACGACGTCTATGTGCCGACCAAGGCCGCGACGGCCGGCGGGACCACCAGCAGCGGCGCGGGGGTCAACCCGTCGCTGCGCGACCCCTCGACCGGCTCGGCCCTGAACACCGCGGTGACGCCGATGACCCCGCTGATGGCGATCGCCAGCGTCGCCCAGGCCGCCACCCCGACCTCGATCAACCACCAGAACGGCGAGCTGGCCACCACGGTGTCGTTCAACCTGGTCGACGGCAAGTCGCTCAGCGACGCCCTGGCCGCCATCAAGCAGGCCGAGGCCGACATCGGTCTGCCGACCAGCGTGCGCGGCAGTTTCCAGGGCAGCGCCCGCAGCTACAACGACCAGATGAAGCAGCAGCCGCTGCTGATCGCCGCCGCCGTCATCGCCATCTACATCGTGCTGGGCATGCTCTACGAGAGCTACGTCCATCCGCTGACCGTGCTGTCCACCCTGCCCGCCGCCGGGGTCGGGGCGGTGCTGGCCTTGCTGATCTTCAAGATGGAGTTCTCGATCATCGCCCTGATCGGGGTGTTCCTGCTGCTGGGCATCGTCAAGAAGAACGCCATCCTGATCATCGACTTCGCCCTGGAAGCCCAGCGCAGCCGGGGCCTGACGGCGATCGAGGCGGTGCGCGAGGCCAGCCTGCTGCGCTTCCGGCCGATCCTGATGACCACCCTGGCCGCCGCCCTGGGCGCCCTGCCCCTGGCCATCGGCTTCGGCGAAGGCGCCGAGCTGCGTCGGCCGCTGGGCATCACCATCATCGGCGGGCTGATCGCCAGCCAGCTGCTGACCCTGATCACCACCCCGGTCGTCTACGTCTATCTCGAC
Organism: Caulobacter sp. AP07; assembly: GCF_000281955.1. GTDB lineage: Bacteria > Pseudomonadota > Alphaproteobacteria > Caulobacterales > Caulobacteraceae > Caulobacter. The sequence continues at coordinate 7,365 of NZ_AKKF01000007.1, forward strand.
CGCCTGCGGGGCAAGCCGCGCGACGAGCGCTACCTGACCCACAATCCTACCGCGCCGGAGCCCGCCTGATGTCCGTTCAACGTTTGGCCTGCGCCGTCTCCGCCCTCGCCCTGCTGTCGGCCTGCACGGTGGGCCCGGCCTATCAGAGGCCGGCCCTCGCCACGCCCACGCCCACGCCCCTGCCCGCCGCCTTCAAGGCGCTGGACGGCTGGAAGCCCGCGACGCCCGGCGACCTGCTGGACCGCGGCGACTGGTGGACCCTGCTGGGCGATCCGCGGCTCGACGCCCTGATCGCCCGGGTCAACGTCTCCAACCAGACCATCGCCGCCGCCGAGGCCAATTACCGCCAGGCCCGGGCCCTGGTGCGCGAGCAGCGGGCCAGCCTGTTCCCCACCCTCGACCTGACCGGCTCGGCGACCCGGAGCGGCGACTCCGGCGCGACCAGTTCGGGGACCAGCGGCTCCAGCAGCGGCCAGCGCTACCAGGCCGGCATCGGCGCCAGCTGGGAGCCGGACGTCTGGGGCCGCATCCGCCAGACCGTCAGCGGCGCCCAGGCCTCGGCCCAGGCCAGCGCCGCCGACCTGGCCGCCGCCAAGCTGTCGATGCAGGGCGAACTGGCCACGAATTATCTGGGCCTGCGCCAGACCGACGCCGAGATCGCCCTGGTCGCCAAGACCGTCGAGGGCTACCAGCGCAGCCTGACCATCACCCAGAACCGCTACGCCGCCGCCATCGCGCCGAAGTCCGACGTGCTGCAGGCCCAGACCCAGCTGGCGGGAACCCAGGCCGACCTGGCCAGCCTGGAACAGACCCGGGCGACCTACGAGAACGCCATCGCCGTCCTGGTCGGCGAACCGGCCAGCGCCTTCAAGGTCGCCGCAGACCCCGGCTGGACCGCCCAACTGCCGGACGTCCCGGCCGGCGTGCCGTCCACCCTGCTGGAGCGCCGCCCCGACATCGCCGCCGCCGAGCGCCGGGTGGCCGCCGCCAACGCCGACATCGGCGTGGCCCGCGCCGCCTTCTTCCCGACCCTGTCGCTGACCGGCTCGGGCGCCAGCGGTGCCAGCCGTCTGGGCGACCTGTTCTCGGCCTCGGCCAACACCTGGTCGCTGGGCCTGTCGGCGGCCCAGACCCTGTTCGACGCCGGGGCCCGCAAGGCCCGGGTGGAGCAGGCCCGCGCGTCCTACGACGCCTCGGTCGCCGACTATCGGCAAACCGTGCTGACCGCCTTCGAGGACGTCGAGAACCAGCTGACCGGCGTCCGCGTGCTGGAGCTCCGCTACGGCCTGCTGCGGACCTCGTCCAGCGCCGCCGACCAGACCGAGCAGATGCTGCTCAACCAGTACCGCGCCGGCCAGGTGGCCTATACCGACGTGGTGACGGCCCAGGCCTCGGCCCTGTCGGCGCGGCGCGCGCTGCTGACGGCGGCGGTGGCCCGACA
>NZ_AKKF01000008.1 GCF_000281955.1 Caulobacter sp. AP07
CTCGTCGGCCACCAGCCACGACGGCTCGCCGGCCAGGACCCGGGCCAGCAGGGCGCGGGCCCGCTCGCCGCCCGACAGGGTGGTGACGTCGCGGTGGGCCAGGCCGGTCATGCGGGTCTGGATCAAGGCCTCCTGCACCGCCGCATGATCGGCTTCGGTCAGGCCGAGGGCCCCGCTGTGGGGGATGCGGCCCAGGCCCACCAGGGTCTCGACGTCCACCGCCCAGGCCACCTCGGGCGTCTGGGGCAGGAAGCCGACGTGGCGGGCGCGCTCGCGATGCGGCGTGGCCAGGAGCGGCCGGCCGCCGAGCGTGACGCGTCCGGCGCCGGGGCGGCGCAGGCCGGCCAGGCAGGCCAGAAAGGTCGACTTGCCCGCGCCGTTGGGCCCGACGACGGCGGTGACCTCGCCCGGCCGGAACCGGGCGCTGATCCCGTCCAGGACGACCCGGCCGCCGAACGCGACGGTGAGGTCGTCGGCGACCAGATCGCCGTTGTCGCCCAGGTTCATGCCAGCCTCCGGCGCATCGAGATCAACAGGGCCAGGAAGAACGGTCCGCCCACCGAAGCCATGGCGACGCCGAGCCGGACCTCCGCGGCCGACGGCGTCAGCCGCACGACGATGTCGGCGACCAGGACCAGGACGGCCCCGGCGACGGCGCTGGGCGCCAGCAGCGCCCCGGGCTGGTGGCCGACCAGCGGCCGCATCAGGTGCGGCACGATCAGGCCGACGAAGCTGATCATGCCCGTCACGGCCACGCTGGCCCCCGACGCCATGCCGACCCCGACCGCCAGCAGCACCCGCGTCAGGGCCAGGTTGATCCCCAGCGCCCTGGCGCCGGTCTCGCCCAGGGTCAGGGCGTTCAGGGCCCGGCCGAGCGACAGCAGCAGTCCGCAGCCGATCGCGATGAACGGCAAGGCCATCCAGACGTCGTCGGCGCTGCGGTCGGCCAGGGAGCCGAGCAGCCAGTTGATGATCTCCTGGGCCGCCCACGGGCTGGGAGCCAGGCTCAGGGCCAGGGCGACGCCGGCGCTGGCCACGGTGTTGAGGATCACCCCCGCCAGGATGAAGGTGATGGTCCCGCCGGTTCCGCCGGCCAGGGCCAGCATCACCGCCACGCCGACCCCCGCGCCGAGCATGGCCGCCGCGAACAGCATCCACGGCGTGCTCAGTCCCATGGCCAGATACATGGTCATCACCGCGCCGAGGGCGGCCATGGACGAGACGCCGAGCACGCCCGGATCGGCCAGCGGGTTGCGCGTATAGCCCTGCATCGCCGCGCCGGAGAGGCCCAGGGCCGCGCCGACCGTCACGGCCAGGACGGTGCGCGGCAGGCGAAGCTCGAAGATGATCGCCCAGCGCGGATCGTGGGCGGTCTGGGACCAGGCGCTCCACGGGACCCAGACCCGTCCGGCCATCAGCGACACGGCGGCAAGCAGCAGGACGAGGAGGCAGAGCCCCGCGATCAGCAAAAGTCGCCTGGCGGTCATGCGGATTCTCCGAGAACCTGCCGCCGGGCGGTGGCCAGGACGGCGGCGGTCTGGATCAGCACTGGTCCGCCGCAATAGAGCAGCCGCTCGGGGAACACCGCCCGCCGCATGCGCGGGCCGACGCTGGCCAGGGCCGGATGGTTGAGGATGCGCTCGGCCCAGGTCGGGGCGTTGGGCGTGGCCTGGCCGGCCAGCAGCACCTCGGGCGGATCGTCGAGCAGGCGCTCCAGCGAGACATTGCCCCACTTCTTGAGGCCATAGCGCTCGGCGACGTTCACGAAGCCGGCGCGGCGCATCATCTCGTCGACCAGGGTGCCGTGCCCGGCGGCGAAGCCGTTGGGCTGGAAGACCAGGGCGGTCACGGGCCGGGCGCCGGGGCGGGGCGCGCCCTGGGCCATGGCCGTCTCGACGCGGGCGATCAGCGCCTCGCCGCGATCGGGGTGGCCGACGGCGTCGGCGATGCACCGGATCTGGGCCTGGTTCTCGATCCAGCTGTTGGGCACCTTGAACAGCTCGGTGCGGATTTTCAGGCGCTTCAGCGCCGCGCGGGTGGCCAGCGACGAATGGGCGGCGGTCAGCACCACGTCGGGGCGCAGCGCGATCACCTCCTCGGCGCTCTCGTAGGTGATCGGATAGGTCCGGGCGACGCCGGCGATCGTCGACTGCTGGGCGTCGCGCGCATAGTGGCTGAGCGCCAGGATCTGGCTACGGTCGGCGACATTGACCAGTACGGCGTCGGTGCAGGGATTGAGCGAGACCACCCGGGGCAGGGCGCGCGCCTTGGCCGCCCCGCCCGCCAGCCCGACCGCCAGGCCGGTCCCGACCGCCGCCCGCCGGGTCAGGCCGGTCAAAACTCGACCCCCCGCTGGGCCTTGAAGCCCTGTTCGAAGGGATGCTTGACCAGGGTCATCTCGGTGACCAGGTCGGCGATCTCGATGAGCTGCGGCTTGGCGTTGCGGCCGGTCAGGCAGACGTGCTTGTCGTTGGGGCGGGCCTTGAGGACCTCCACCACCTCGTCGATGTCGAGATAGTCGTAGCGCAGGGCGATGTTGATCTCGTCCAGCAGCACGAAGTCGAGCTTGGGATCGGCGATCATCTCCTGCGAGACCAGCCAGGCGGCGCGGGCGGCGGCGATGTCGCGCTCGCGGTCCTGGGTGTCCCAGGTGAAGCCCTCGCCCATCACCTCGTAGCGCACCTGGTCGGGGAACTTCTTGAAGAACAGCCGCTCGCCGGTCTTCCACTTGCCCTTGATGTACTGCACCACTCCGACCTGGAGACCCCAGCCGAGGTGGCGGGCGACCATGCCGAAGCCGGCCGAGGACTTGCCCTTGCCGTCGCCGGTGTGGACCAGCAGCAGGCCCTTCTCGAGGGTCTTGGTCTCCATCATCGCCTCGCGCTCGGCCTTGAGGGCGCGCATGGCTTCGGCGTGCTTGGCGTTGATGTCGTCGGTCATCGGAGTCTCTCCAGGGCGGCGGCGAGGCGGAGCCAGTCGGGCTTGGGGCCGGGAAGGCCGAAACGGATCAGCGTCTCGTCCCAGGGGAAGGGGCGGGTGAGGATGCCGGCGCGAGCCAGGACCTCGAAGCGGCGCGGCGCGTCGGCGGCGCGGGCCAGGCGAAACAGCGACGTGCCGCCGACGATCTCGAACCCGGCGACGCGGAGCAGGGCGTCCAGCCGCGCGGCGTCCTCGGCCAGGCGCTGGCGGGTCCGGATCGCCCAGGCGGGGTCGGCATAGGCGGCCAGGCCCACGGCGATCGCCGGTCCCGAGACCGGCCAGTCGCCCAGGGCGTGGCGGACCTGCGCGGCCAGCCCGGGCTCGGCGATCAGGAAGCCGAGGCGCGCGCCAGCCAGGCCGTAGAACTTGCCGAACGAGCGCAGCACGATCAGCCGCCGGTGACCGGGCGCGCCGGCCAGGGGGGCGACCGACAGGTCCGGCTCGGTGTCGGCGAAGGCCTCGTCGACGATTAGCGTTTCGTCCGTCAGGCCGAGCACCTCATCCGGCGACAGGGCCTGTCCGTCCGGATTGTTCGGATTGACCACCACGCGCAGGTCGATGGCGGCGTCGGCGTCGGCCGACAGCATCGCCCCGGCCTCGCGCCAGGCCTCGGCATGGCCGCCGTAGGTCCGTGTCGCGACACCGATCCGCCGGGCCGGCAGCAGGCGCGGCAGGAGACGGATCAACGCCTCGCTGCCGGCCGCCGCCGCCACCCTCGCCGGATCCTCGACGCCAAAGGCGCCCGCCGCCGCCCGCTCCAGAGCCCGGGCGGACTCGGGGTCGGGCAGGCGGGACCAGGCTTCGGACGCCACGGGTGGGACCGGATAGGGGCAGGGATTGATCCCCGTCGACAGGTCCAGCCAGGGCGTCGGCGCGTCCGGATAGAGGGGCCGCGCCGCGCCGAGGCGGCCGCCGTGGCCGAGCAGGGCCGCCGGCGTCGCCATGGCTAGAACCGCGCCCGCACGCCGACGAAGGCGCCGCGACCCAGGGTCCCGTAGCGGTAGAGCGTCTCGTACTGCTGGTCGAACAGGTTCTCGATCCGGCCATAGACTTCGAAGGTGTCGTTGATCGGATAGGCGACCCGCACGTCGGTCAGCACATAGCTCTTCAGGCGCCGGGTGTTGCTGGCGTTGTCGAAGCTGTGGCCGACATACTGCAGCGACACCCCGCCGTTCAGGCCGCTGGGCAGATCGATGGCTAGGTCGGCATTGGCGGTTTCACCGGCCCGGCGGGTCAGGTCCTTGCCGTAGTTGGGGCCGGGCGAGCGGTTGGTGGCGTCCAGGTTGGTGTAGTTGCCCGACACCGTGACGATCGAATTGATCGCGTAGGACGCCTCGACCTCGACGCCGTCGGCCTTGGTCTTGGCCGTGTTGGCGTAGCCGCCGAAGTTGGGCGGGGTGTTGTTGGACAGGAAGTCGATCTGGTTCTTGGTGTCGCGGCTGAAATAGGTGATCGAGCCGCGCAGGCGGCCTTCCAGCACGCTGTGCTCGACGCTCAGGTCCCAGCTCTTGGCCTCTTCGGGCTTCAGGGTAGTGTTCCCGTAGTCGCTGTAGAGCTGGTACAGCGACGGCGCCTTGAAGCCTTCGCCATAGTTGGCGCGCAGCACCGTGGCGCCGTCGTTCGGCGACCAGGCCGCGCCGGCCTGGTAGGTGGTGGCGCCGCCGAAGGTGTCGTGGTCGTCGTGGCGGACGCCGGCGGTCAGGGCCAGGCCGGCGATCGGCTTGGCCTGGAGCTGGCCATAGACGCTGTCCATGCCGGTGGCGTGGCGGTCGACCTTGGTGCTGAACGACGGGGAGGCGGTGCGGAACCAGGTCCGCTCGGTCTCGGCCCCGAACACCGCGCGCCAGATCGGATTGATCGTCCAGGTGCCCTGATATTCCAGGCTGTTGTCGGTGCCGCGCGCGTCGAAGGTCTTGGGCGCGCTCTGGGCGGGATTGTAGTTGTCCCGGTCGGTCTGGGTGTAGGCGTAGCCGACCCGGCTCTTCAGGGCGCCGTCGAAGTTGGACAGGCGCACCCCGACATAGCTGACCAGCTCCCGGGTCTTGCCGTAGTCCGCGGTGTCGCCCAGGGCGTAGGGCGGGGCGGGAAGCGAGCTGTCGTACTCGTTGCGGCCGGCGGCGTAGGAGGCGCGCACGTCGAGGCTGGCCCAGTCGGTGACGTTGATGTCGGCGCGGCCGCTGATCGCGGTGTTGTGGTAGCCGTCCTTCTCCTTGCCGCCCATGGCCTTGTCGAAGTTCGAGATGCCGGCCGTGGTGTACTGGCCGGCCGCCAGTCGCCAGCCGCCCCAGTCGCCGCCGGCCCCGACGCCCACGCGGGCATAGGCCGTGGCGCGCGAACCGCCTTCGAGCGTCGCGGTTCCGGCCAGCGGGCCATCGGGGGTCTTGGTGATCAGGTTGACGACGCCGCCGATCGCCTGGCTGCCCCACAGGGTCGACTGCGGGCCGCGCAGCACCTCGATGCTGCTGACGTCGCCGGCCAGGAGGGTGGCGAAGTTGTAGCCGCCGCCGGTGGTCGACGGGTCGTTGAGTTTGACGCCGTCGATCAGCACGGCGGTCTGGTCGCTCTCGGCGCCGCGGATGCGCACCTGGGTCGAGCCGCCGACGCCGCCGTTGCGGGTCACCGTGACGCCGGGGGTGTGCGACAGCAGGTCGGAGACGACCACGGCCTGGCGCCTGCGCAGCGCCTCGGCGTCGATGATGGTCATGCTGACCGGCACTTCCGACAGCTTGTCGGCGGCGCGACCGGCGGTGACCACGATCTGGTCGACCTCGCTCGACGCCTCGGCGGTTTCGGCGGCCAGCGAGACGCTGGGCAGGGCGAGGGCGGGCAAGGCGAGGGCGGGAAGGGCGGCCACCAGGGCCAAGACGGAAATAGAGCGCATGTTCAATCCTTCAAGCGCGGCAACGAAGGCTGGCCCGAAGATTCGGACCGGCCCGACGATGTCGCCTCGGGGGAAAAGAACCCCATCGTTCGGCGCACCCCGGCCGGACGAAGGACGACTGCGACGGGCAGGTCTCCTGGCTCACGGGTCAATGCCGATGCGCGTCGCCTTCCCAGCCGCCTTCCGAAGAAAGTGATCAGTGGCTAATGACACGCGGGCTCGCCGCTTACAGTTGCGGGGGCAGCCCGGGTTTCACACCCGAGTTCCCTTTTCATCCTCTTTCGAGGAACCTGTCGCGAGAGCTGCACTATATGTTGCGTCGCACACGGTCAATCTGGAGCGCATCTTGTCGTTCACCCTCGTCCTCGGCGGAGCCCGATCCGGCAAGAGCGCCTTCGCGCAGGCCGCCGCCGAGGCGCAGGCCGCGCGGGGCGGCGGACGGCTGGTGATGATCGCCACCGCCCAGGCCTTCGACGCCGAGATGGCCGAGCGCATCGCCCGGCATCGTCTGGATCGCGGCGAAGGCTGGACGACGCTGGAGGCCCCGTTCGAACTGTCGGCCGCCCTGGAGGGGCTGGGCGCGAGCGACGTGGTGGTGGTCGACTGCCTGACGCTGTGGCTGTCGAACCTGATGCTGGACGACCGCGACGTGGCGACGGCGGCGGCCGAACTGGCGACGGCGGCCGGCCGCTTCGAAGGCGCCTTGTGGCTGGTGTCCAACGAGGTCGGCTTCGGCATCGTACCCGACAACGCCCTGGCCCGCCGCTTCCGCGACGAGGCCGGACGGCTGCACCAGGCCCTGGCCCAGGCCGCCGACGCCGTGACCCTGGTGGTGGCCGGGCTGACCCTGAAGCTGAAATAGGCTGGCGGGTTTCGGAGAAAAACTAGGTTGAGCGGCGTTATCCCAAGTCTAAGGTGCGGGTAACAGAGACGCCGTTCGCGCGGACGGGCGGCGCTCCGGGAGGACGCCATGAACGCCTTTACCCCCATCGCGGCCAGCGAGACGCCCGACTATGCCGGCCTGACCGTGACGCCGGCCGGCCCGGTGCTGGGCGCGGAAATCTCCGGTCTCGACCTTCGCCAGCCGCTGGCGCCGGAAATCGTCGCCGCGATCCGCTCGGCCCTGCTGCGCCACAAGGTGGTGTTCTTCCGCGACCAGGACATCAGCCACGAGGACCATGTCCGTTTCGGCCGCTATTTCGGGGACTTGGAAGGACATCCTGTCACCGCCCACGTGCCCGGCTTTCCCGAGATCCTGCACATCGAGGCCGCCGACGGCATGAAACTGCGCGAGGAGATCGTGCCGCTGGTTCGCGTGGCCAACAAGTGGCACACCGACGTCACTTTCCGGCCCGCGCCGTCGATGGGCGGGGTGCTGCGGGCCCGCCACCTGCCGCCGCTGGGCGGCGACACCCTGTTCGCCGACACCGCGGCCATCTATCGCGACCTGCCGCAGGCGCTGAAGGACCAGTTGGCGACCCTGACCGCCGAGCACGACATCCTGCAGAGCTATGGCTACCGGGTCGACGAAGCCAAGCGGGCCGAACTGCGCGCCGCCTATCCGCTCCAGGCCCATCCGGTGATCCGCACCCATCCCGAGACCGGCGAGAAGCACCTGTTCGTCAACAAGGTCTTCACGACGCGGATCCTGGGCCTGCCCGAAGACGAGGCCAAGCGCCTGCTGGCCGACCTGCTGGACCGGGTGAAGACCCCCGAGTACCAGGTCCGCTTCCGCTGGACGCCCAACGCCATCGTGTTCTGGGACAACCGCGCCACCCAGCACTACGCCATCCTCGACTACTGGCCGCAGGAGCGCACCGTCGAGCGGGTGACCATCCAGGGCGACGTGCCGTATTGAGGTGATCCTGGGTTTATATTGCCCGGGCTTATCAATGGCTTGAGGCAATATCGTTAGATTGCCGGGTCGCGGCCCCTTACCTACGGCCTGTCATTTTCAGAACAGGCCTCGCCCCATGTCCCAACCGCGTCAGATCAAGCTGGGCTTCATCCTGCACGGGGTCGGTCCCGGCTGGGGCGACTGGCGCCATCCCGACGCCCAGCCGACGGCGAGCACGGACTTCCAGTTCTACAAGCGCCAGGCCCAGGTCGCCGAGGCCGGCAAGTTCGACTTCCTGTTCGTCGCCGACAGCGTCTACATCACCGAGAAGTCCAGCCCGCACTATCTGAACCGTTTCGAGCCGCTGACCATCCTGTCGGCCCTGGCCGGCGCGACCAACAACATCGGCCTCGTCGGCACCCTGACGGTCAGCTACAGCGAGCCGTTCAACGTCGCGCGGCAGTTCTCGTCGCTGGACCACATCAGCGGCGGCCGGGCCGGCTGGAACGTCGTGACCTCGTGGCTCGAGGGCAGCGCCGCCAACTACAGCCGCGAAAAGCACTACGCCCACGACGTCCGCTACCGGCTGGCCGGCGAGTATCTCGACGTCGTCCAGGGCCTGTGGGACTCGTGGGAAGACGACGCCCTGACCTTCGACAAGGCCAGCGGCCAGTTCTTCGATCCGGCCAAGCTGCACACCCTGGACCACAAGGGCGAATTCTTCTCGGTGAAGGGACCGCTGAACATCGCGCGCTCGCCGCAGGGCCAGCCGGTGATCTTCCAGGCCGGAGCCTCGGAGGACGGCAAGAACTTCGCCGCCAAGCGGGCCGACGCCATCTTCGTCTCGCACGACGAACTGGACGCCGCCCAGGCCTATTACAAGGACATCAAGGCTCGAGCCGCTGGTTTCGGCCGCGATCCCGATCAGCTTCACGTCCTGCCGGCCGCCCGTCCGGTGGTCGGCCGCACGGCGGAGGAGGCCGAGGCCAAGTACCAGGAACTGATCAATCTGGTGTCGATCGACAACGCCCTGTCGATGCTGGGGCGGCCGTTCAACGACTACGACTTCTCGGTTCACGACCTCGACGCGCCGTTCCCCGACGTCTCCGAGCACGGCGCCAACAGCAACCAGAGCGCCTCGCTGAAGATCCTGGCCGCCGCCAAGGCCGAGAACCTCAGCCTGCGCCAGGTCGCCCTGCGCTTCGCCACGCCGCGCGGCCACTTCGTCGGCGCCCCCGAGCAGGTGGCGGACGCCCTGCAACTGTGGTTCGAGGAACGCGGCTCCGACGGCTTCGTGCTGTTCGAGTCCGTGCCGGGGCAGCTGGAGCTGTTCGTCGAGCTGGTCGTGCCGATCCTCCAGGCTCGCGGCATCTATCGCCAGGACTACGAGTCCACGACCTTCCGGGGCAATCTGGGCGTCGATTTCGCGGTCAACCGCCACGCGGTCAAGCGCGACGTCGCGGCCTGACCCCGGCGCCGGACCTCATCGAGACAGGCGCGGTCCGGCGTCGATGCGGCGCTCCATCAACAGCAGCGTCAGCATCACAAGGAAGGCGAAGGCCAGCAGGGCGGCCGAAAGTTGGTGGGCCTTGTCCCACTCCAGGGCCTCGACCAGGCGGTAGATCTCGATCGACAGCACCTCGGTCTCGCCCGGAATGCCGCCGCCCAGCATCATCACCACCCCGAACTCGCCGACCGTATGGGCGAAGGCCAGGATGGCGGCGACCGCGTAGCCGGGCAGGGCCAGGGGCAGGGCGACGCGCAGGAAGGCGTTCCACGGCGAGGCGCCCAGGGTGGCCGCCGCCTCCATCGGCTCGTCGCCGATCGCGATGAAGGCGTTACGCAGCGGCTGGACGGCGAAGGGCAGGGAATAGATCAGCGAACCGATCACCAGCCCCTCGAAGGTGAAGGCCAGGGTGCGGACACCGAACGGGTGCAGCAGGGTCATCAGCGGGCTGTGCGGCCCCAGGGCGATCAGCAGGTAGAAACCCAGGACGGTTGGCGGCAGCACGATCGGCAGGGCGACCAGCGCCCCCACCGGCGCCTTCCAGCGCGAACGACCGCGGGCCAGCCACCAGGCCAGGGGCGTGGCGAGGATCAGCAGCAGGGCCGTGGTGATCCCCGCCAGCTTGACCGTCAGCCACGCCACATCGAGCATGATCAGTGAACCTCGTAACCGTAGCGCTTGATGATGGCCTTGGCGTCCTTGCCCTTCAAGAACTGAAGGAAGGCCTTGGCCGCGACGCTGTCGGCGCCGGTCTTCAGCAGCACCGCCTGCTGGTCGATCGGCGTGTGGTCGGCGGCGGGGACCAGCCAGCGCGAGCCGCCGGTCTCGTTGGCCACCTGCGACAGGGCCACGAAGCCGAGCTCGGCCGCGCCGGTCTGCACATACTGGTAGGTCTGGGTGATCGACGCGCCGGTGACGACCTTCGGCTTCAGCGTGTCATAGAGCTTGAGCCTGGTCAGGGTCTCGACCGCCGCCTGGCCGTAGGGCGCGGCCTTGGGGTCGGCGATGGCCAGTTTCTCGAACTTGCCGGTCCTCAGCACCGCGCCCTTGGCGTCGACCAGGCCCGGCGTCTTGCTGAACAGCACCAGGCGGCCGGTGGCGTAGGTGAAGCGCGTGCCGGCCACCGCCAGGCCGTCGGCCTCGGCCTTGGCCGGGCGCTCGCTGTCGGCCGACAGGAACACCTCATACGGCGCGCCGTTGGCGATCTGGGTGTAGAACTGGCCGGAAGACCCGAAGCTGAGCACGACCTTGTGACCGGTGGCGGCCTCGAACCTGGCGGCGATCTCCTTGGCCGGTTCGGTGAAGTTGGCGGCGACCGCGACCTTGGTCTCGGCGGCGACGGCGGACGCCGCGCCCAGAGCCAGCGACAGGGCGCCGGCGAGGGCTGCGGCCAGGAAGGGGCGGCGGTTCAGCATGGTTGGAATCCCCGGGCGTACATGGCGTGAGCTGGGCTATTCGGTTATGTAGTAAGTCTACATAACGGGGTTTCGCATGTTGTTCAGGGGTTTTTTGCTGGCCAGTTCGCTGCTGGCCGGGACGGCGCACGCTCAGGCGGTTTCGAGTCAGGCCATGTCGAGCGACGTCTACGCCCTGGGCGAGGTGCGGGTCACGGCGCGTGACCGGGCCGGGGCGATGGTCGGGGGCTCGGTGATCCCTTCGGAAGACCTGCGCCGGTTCGACAAGGTCAGCATCGACCAGGCCCTGGACCTGATCCCCGGCGCCGTGGCCGGCAATAGCGGCGGTTCGCGCAACGAGCGGCTGGTGTACATCCGTGGCTTCGACCGTTTCCAGGCCACCTTGTCGATCGATGGCGTGCGGGTGTTCCTGCCGGCCGACAACCGCATCGACTTCGCCCGCTTCCTGACCGCCGACCTCTCCGAGGTTCAGGTCTCCAAGGGCTATGTCTCGGTGCTGGACGGGCCCGGCGGGATCGGCGGGGCGATCAACCTCGTCACCCGCAAGCCTTCAGAACCCTTCGAGGGGGAAATCCGCCTGGGCGCGGGTTTCGACGCCGACGGTTCGCTGAACAGCGACGCCGTCTCGGGCCGGATTGGCGGTCGCACCGACCGTTTTTACGCCCAGGTCAGCGGCGCACGGAACGCACGCACCCACTGGGCGCTGCCGGACAGCTATCGTTCGACCACGCTGGAGAACGGCGGCTATCGCGATCATTCCGACAGCGAAGATTGGCGCGTCAACGCCAAGGTCGGGTTCACGCCCAACGACACCGATGAATACTCGCTGACCTACACCCGGCAGAAGGGCGAGAAGAACGCGCCGTTCCATGTCACCGACACCGCAAGCACCCGCTTCTGGACCTGGCCCTACTGGAACCTCGACAGCGTGGCGCTGTTGACCAAGACCCAGGTCGCCGACAACGCCTATGTGAAGACCCGTTTCTATCGCAACACGTTCGAAAACGGCCTGTTCTCCTACGACAACGCCCGTCAGAACACCCAGACCCTGGGGCGGGCCTTCCGCTCCTCCTACGATGATGTCGCGTATGGCGGGAACGTCGAGCTGGGCGTCGGCCTGACCGCGTCCAACACCCTGAAGGCCGCCGCCTTCTATCGCCGCGACAAGCACGTGGAGTGGCAACGGACCTTCGCTCCGGCCCTGACCGAGCCGCGCCAGACGACCACGGAAGACACCACCTCCCTGGCCCTGGAGGACACTCAGCACTTCGGCGCGCGGGTCGATCTGGTGGTCGGCGCATCGTACGACCACCGCGACCTGTCGATGGCCCAGGACTACAATTCCAACGCCTTCGTCTACTACCCTCTGACCGACGACGGCGCCTGGAACGGCCAGGCGGCGCTGATCTGGAGGCCGACCGACGCCAGCCAACTCCATGCGAGCATCTCGTCGCGGGCCCGTTTCCCGACCCTGTTCGAGCGCTACAGCTCGCGGTTCGGCACGGCGATCCCCAATCCCAGCGTCAAGGCCGAGCGGGCGGTGAACTATGAGGTCGGCGGCAAGGTCGAACTGACGCCCGCCATCTCGGTCGAAGGCGCGGCCTTCTACAGCGACGTCCAGGACGCCCTGATCCAGATCCCGGTCGCTCTCGGCCCGCCGTTCGGCACGGTCAGCCAGACCCGCAACGCCGGAGACGGCGAATATTACGGCGTCGAAGCGGCGATCACCGCCCAGCTCTCGCCGAGCCTGACCCTGGGCGGCAACTACACCTATCTGCACCGCGCGCTGACCGATCCGACCAACGCTGCCTTCCGGCCGACCGGCGTTCCGGACCATAAGCTGTTCGTCCATGCCGACTGGCGCCTGGGTCGACGCCTGACCCTGACGCCGAACATCGAGGCCGCCTCGACGCGCTGGACGGTGACCTCCAGTTCGCTGGTCTCGCCCGTCCGCCACTACAGGACGGGCGGCTACATCCTGGCCAACCTCTCGGCCCAGGTGGCGATCACGCCGAAGATCGACCTGATGCTCGGCGCTCGCAATCTGCTCGATCAGCGCTATCAACTGGTCGACGGCTTTCCCGAGGAGGGCCGCAACTTCAGGGCCGATCTGCGCGTGAGATTCTAGATGTCCGTCGATGGTGATCTCAGCGCGTCCCTGATCCTGCGGCGCGGGGCGCTGGCCCGCGTCGGGCTGGAGCGCATCGCGCTGATCGAGGCGGTCGGTGACCTTGGCTCGATCAGCGCCGCCGCCAAGCGGCTGGGCCTGAGCTACAAGGGGGCCTGGGACGGGGTGCAGGCCCTCAACAACCTGTTCGACGCTCCTTTGATCATCGCCAACGCCGGCGGCAAGGCGGGCGGGGCGGCGGTCGTCACCGCGCGCGGCCATGCCGTGATCAAGGCCTTTCGCGAGGTCGAACGCGAGATCGGCGCCGCCCTGTCGCGGCTGGAGGCGGGCCTCGCGGCGCCGGGCCAGGACCTGGGCGAGCTGTTCTGGAGCCTGGGCCTGCGCACCAGCGCCCGCAACGCGCTGCGGGGAATGGTCGCCCGCATCGCCGACGACGAGGTGACCGCCACGGTGACCCTGTCGCTGGGCGATGGCGTCGAGATCGTCTCGATCATCACCCGGCGCAGCCGCGACGAGCTGGGTCTCGCGGTCGGCGAACCGGCCATCGCCCTGATCAAGTCCAGCTTCGTGAGCCTGGCCGCCGCGGCCCCCCTCGACGGCGGGGTCAATCGCCTGGCCGGTGTGGTCGTCGACCGCGAGGACGGCCTCGCCGCCAGCGAGATCAGCCTGACCCTGGCCGCCGGCAAGACCCTGGTCGCCACCGTGTCGCGAGGCGCGGTCGTTCCGGCGCTCGGCGACCGTGTCGTCGCGATCATCGAACCCTCCAACGTCATCCTCGCCGTCGAATAGGATTCCGCCCGTGAAAGCCCTCGTGTTCGCCCTCTGCTTCGTCGGCCTGTCAACCGGCGCGACCGCCCAGACCCTCGCGCTCAAGGGGCCGACGGGTCAGACGGCGACGGTCAGCGTCGCGGACCTGGCAAGCCTGCCGCGCGTCAGCTTCGCGTTCGACAGCCATGGCGAGACCCACGTCTACGAGGGCCCGCTGTTGATCGACGTGTTGGCCAAGGTCGGAACGCCGACCGGCAAGGCGATCCACGGGCCGGAGATGGCCGACGCGGTCCTGGTCAAGGCCCAGGACGGCTACCAGGTGGTGTTCGGCCTGGCTGAGCTCGATCCCGGCACTCGTCCCAACCGCATCATCCTGGCCGACAAGGCCGACGGCGCGCCGCTGGGCGGCAAGGACGGGGCGTTCAAGGTGGTGGCCGAGGGCGACCTGCGTCCGGCCCGCTCGGCGCGGATGGTCAGCCAGATCGAGGTCCTGCGCCTGGCCGCGCCCGACGTCGCGGCCGCCCACCAACACTAGCGGCGAGGCGCCGGCCGCGCGGCCCCGTGACGCCGTTCAATGGACCGTCGCGCGATCGTCGACATGCTCGGCCGGCGCTTCACGCAGCCGGGCGGGAAGGGGATAGCCGTCGACATTGAGCGCGGCGTTCAGCGCCCGCGCCAGCACCATGACGGGCTGCGGGTCGATCAGCAGCGGCTCCAGCAGCGTCTCGCCGACCGCCGTCGCCGTTCCCGCCAGGCCGCAGGACACGACGAGCCGCTGCTCGTCCGTCGAGATGCCCCCGCAGACCGGACACTGGATCTGGATCGGATGCCGCAGGGTCGCCTCCACCGACTGCATCCAGGCGACGAACAGGCCGGCGACACGATTGGACGACCGAAAGGACAGGGCCTGGGCCACCCGGCGATTGGGGCGCTCGTCGGTCAGTCTCAGCGCCGCCCACTGACGCATCGCGCTCAGCAGCAGCTTTTCGCCGGGGGTCGGGCCTGACGACCAGCACATGGCGGCGGGGGAGGGGGTCATTGCGGCCTCTATCGGCTGGGAAGGACTCTCTTGTTGCGAGTCATTATCAATATCTAGACGCAAGCGTTGTTGCGAGTCAATCTCAACTACGTATGCTGGACCCATACCTGTCAGCGGCATAGGTTCGAGATTCGTCGCGATCGCCCGCCTCTGCGATCGACCTGCCTGGAGTTCCCGCTCTGCCTGCTACGCCGCGATCGATCACGCCGATGATCCGGCTGTACGGTGAGAGGCGGGCCAATCTGGTGCGCATCTTCGCCGCGCGGCTGAGGTCGGTCGCCGAGGCCGAAGACCTGGTCCAGGACCTCTTCCTCAAGGTTCAGGCCCTGGGCGAGCTGGAGGTCGAGGGCGACGGCTCGGCGCTGCTGTTTCGGATGGCCAACAACCTGATGCTGGACCGGCTTCGCAGCCAGGCCCGAGCGGGGGCGCGCGACGAGAACTGGCGTGGCCTGCAGACTACCACCCTGGGCGACCAGCCGGTCGCCGACGCGCCTTCGGCCGAGGACGTCGTGGCCGGCCGGCAGAGACTGGACGTGATGATGGCGACGTTGGAAACCCTGCCGACCCAGGTGGCCAAGGCCTTCACCCTGCACAAGCTGGACGGGCTCAGCCACGCCGAGACCGCCGTCGCCATGGGGGTCAGCCGCAGCGCGATCGAGAAGCATGTGAGCGCCGCCTTGAAGGCGTTGATGGCGAAGCTGCCATGAAGAATTTTGCGACCTTGAAAACGAGTTTCGGAGGTTGCGGGGCTTTGGCGACGTCATACCCTTGCAAGGACGCCGCGCGGCGTCAGGACGGAGCGAAATGACGCGGTCCCAGACGGACATCGAAGTCGCGATCGACTGGCTGGTCCTGCTGCAGGGGGACACGGTCACCGAGGACGACTGGCGCGCCTTCGACGCCTGGCTGACGGCGTCGCCCGCTCACGCGCTGGCCTATGACCAGGCCCAGGCCTTCGACCAGCGGCTGGATCTCGACGCCCGTCTGGTCGAACGTGCGCCATCGGTCACGGCCACGGCCTCGACAAACGTCATCGCCCTGCGCCCCACCCGTCGTGTCTGGCTTTGGTCGGCCGGGAGCGCCATCGCCGCGGCGTTCGTCGCCGGCGCCGTCCTGCTTCCGGGCAGCGGTCTCCTGGGCGGCCGGGAAACCCGCTATGTGACCGGGGTCGGAGAGCGCAGGACCATCGCCCTCGAAGACGGCACCCGCATCGAGTTGAACGCCGCCTCACGCCTGACCGTCCGGTTCGAGCGCAATGCCCGGCACGTCCGGATGGACGACGCCCAGGCCTTCTTCGACGTCGCCAAGGATTCGCGGCGTCCGTTCCTGATCGAGGCCGGCGACACCCAGGTGCGGGTGGTCGGCACGCGGTTCGACGTCCGCCATCGGGACGGACAGGTCGCGGTGGCCGTCCAGCGCGGCCTGGTCGAGGTGCGCCCGGCCAGCGCCGCGCCGGTCCGCCTGCGGCCCGGGCAGGGACTTTCCCACGTCGAGGGGCAGGACGATGCGCGCGTCGCGACCGTTCCCGTCGATGAGGTCACCGGCTGGCGTCAGGGGCGGTTGATCTATCGGGACCGGCCGCTGTCGGAGATCGTCGGCGACCTGAACCGGCTTTTCCCCCGTCCGGTGAAGCTGGCTGACGCGCGCGCCGCCGACATGCGACTGTCCGGCGTGTTGATCGTCGATGAGCAGGATGCGATGGTCGGCCGACTGTCACATCTGCTTCCCGTTCGAACGACGACGACCAACGACGCTATCGTGATCCGGGCGCGCTAAGGCCTTGCCGACGGGACCGGAATCGTTCGAAGCGCGAAGCTTGAGCTCTAGGGGGGTAGAGCTGGAGCCTGATGATCCCGGACGCGGATTTTCCGTTTCGACGCCGTTCTGACAGCCCAGGCTCGCCCGGGGCGCGGTCGGCCGCCGGCCTGCTGACCTCAGGTTCCGTCTTCGCCCTGACCTTGGTTTCAAGCCTGACCCTGGTCGCGCAGGCCCACGCCGAACCCACCCGTTACACTTTCAGGATTCCCGCCAAGGCCCGGTCGGAAGCGCTGATCGATCTTGGCGTCCAGGCGCGCGTCACGCTTGGCGGAGCCTCGTCCTGCCCGGGGCGGAGCCCGGCCGTGGTCGGCGTCCTGACGCTGCGCCAGGCCCTGGACGCCGTGACGTCGGGCGCGCCGTGCCGGTTCGAGATTCTCGGCGACGCCACGGTCAGCATCGCGCCCGAACGCCCCGCGCCGCGCCCGGCGCAGCCCAAGGCGGCCGAACCGGCCCTGCCTGTCGATGGCGTGATCGTCACCGCCACCAAGCGCGCGACACGGCTCGGCGCGACGGCCGGCGGGGTCAGCGTGATTGGCCCGGGACGGCTTCACGACGCCGGCTCGGTCGACACCAAGAGCATTTCGCAGCAGACGGCGGGCTTCATCACCACCAACCTCGGCGCGGCCCGCAACAAGATCATGCTGCGCGGCCTGTCGGACGGCGCCTTCACGGGCCGCACCCAGCAGACCGTGGGAACCTATCTCGACAACATCCCGCTGACCTACAACGCCCCCGACCCCGACCTTCGGCTGATCGACGTCGATCGCGTCGAGATCCTGCGCGGTCCCCAGGGCGCGCTCTACGGCGGCGGGTCGTTGAGCGGGGTCTACCGGATCGTGTCGCGCAAGCCGGTGCTGGACGAATGGTCGGGGGCGGTGAAGGTCGGCGCGGCCGCCACGGAGTCCGGCTCTCCCAGCGGTCGCCTGGAGGGTGTGGTCAACCTGCCGCTCGTCACGGGGCGAGCGGCGCTGCGGTTGGCGGCCTATAGCGACGTGGACGGCGGCTATGTCGACGACGTCAACCTGCGCCTTTCGAACGTCGATCGCACGACCCGGACCGGCGGTCGCGCGGCGCTGTCCGCCGTGCTCGGTGAGAACTGGTCGTTGACGATCTCGGGGGCGCGTCAGGACCTGCACGCCACCGACAGCCAATACACGACGCCCAGCCTGGGTGGTCAGAAACGCGCCAACCAGGTGCGGGAGACCCACGACAACGTGCTGCAGCAGGGCGCGGTGACGCTGACCGGGACGGGGTCCTGGGGAAGGTTCGAGTCGTCCACCGGCTATGTCCGTCACCGCTTCGCCAGCCGCTTCGACGCCACGGCGGCCCTGAACCCGGCGAGCGTCTCGGCCGTCGACGTCGGCCTGTTCGATGAGGCCAGCAAGGTCAGGCTGTTGGTGGAGGACGCGGTGCTGTCCTCGCCCGACAGCGGCCGTTTCCGGTGGTTGCTCGGGCTCTACGGACTGGCCAGCCTGGAGGACAGCGACGGCGAACTGCGGGCCCGCATCGCCAAGGACCCCTCGCGGCTGCTCTACCTGGAGGACCGGCGTGACAGGCGTCGGGAGTTGGCCCTGTATGGCGAGACCGCCTATGACCTGGGTGGCGGATGGACCGTGAGCCTGGGCGGTCGGGCCTTCCGCACCGCTGTACGCACGACCTCGGCGATCACGGCGCCGGCCCCCGGACAATCCCGCAGATTCGAACGGCAGGCCCTTTTCACGGGCGTTTCTCCCAAGTTGTCGCTGCAACGAACGTGGGGCTCGGGTGGGATTGTCTATCTCCTGACCTCGGAGGGGTACAGGTCCGGCGGGTTCAATACGGGAGGACTCGTCGCGCTGTCGGCTCTGCGCGACTCGTTCAAGCCCGACCATCTGCGCAATTACGAGATTGGCGTCGGCGCCAGCCCGCTGGAAGGTCGCGTGACCCTGCGCGCCGCGCTGTTCCACGACGTGTGGACCGATATCCAGACCGACCAGTATCTGAGCTCGGGGCTGTCCTACACGGCCAATGTCGGCGATGGTCGCAACACGGGCCTGGAACTCGAGGGCACGGCGCATGTCAGCCCAAACCTCACGGTCGAGGCCAATGCGCTGTTCAGCCGACCGCGCCTGAGCAGGGTGGACCAGAACTTCGCGTCGGCGGCCCAGAGCGAACTGCCCGGCGTTCCGGACGTCTCGGCCGGGGCCATGACCCGCTACCAGCGAGACCTGGCCGCGGACCGGCGCCTCGTGCTGACCGCGGAGATGAAATATGTCGGCCGTTCGCGGCTGACCTTCGACCGGCGATTTTCGCCGTCCATGGGCGACTACGTGACCGGACGCCTGTCGGCCGAGGTGGCGACACCGACCTGGAACTTCACCTTCGCGGTCACCAATCCCGCCAATGCGTCCAGCGACACCTTCGCCTATGGCAACCCCTTCAGCTTCGGCCAGGTGCGCCAGGTCACGCCCCTGCGCCCGCGCACCTGGAGCCTGGATGTCTCCCGCGTCTTCTGACCCTGGCGGTCGAGTTTGATTTCACAGGCCTATTTTGGATCAACCCGCGCGCGAAACGCGAAAAATCTTCTGAGGTTCCCTCAAAACGGCGGCGTCTACCTCTTGATGGGGTCACGCTCGCTAGCGCGGCGCCCCCAAGTCGGGGAAAGTTATGCCTGTGCTGTCGGGGCTCGTCTGCGCCCACAATGAAGAAGCGCGTATCGCGCAATGCCTTGAACGCCTGGCGTTCTGCGACGAGATCGTCGTCGTCGCCGACCGGTGCTCCGATCGCACCGTCGCCATCGCGCGCAAGATGGGCGCCCGGATCGTTTCGGGGATTTTTCCGGTCGAGGGCCTGCGCAAGGCGGCCGGCGTCGCCGCCTGCCGCGGCCGATGGATCATGGAACTGGACGCCGACGAGGCTGTGACGCCCGCCCTGGCGCTGGAAATCCGGGAGACGATCGCCAAGGCCGACGCCGGCGACTGGTACCAGGTTCCGGTCGACAACTTCGTGGGCGAGCGGCTGGTGCGCCACGGCTGGGGCGGCTCGTTCGGCGCTTCGTCGGTGGCGCGGCTGTTCCGCAAGGGCGTCAAGAGCTGGAAGAGCGAGCGCGTCCATCCGGGTACGACCTTCACCGGCGTCTATGGCGGCCGATTGCAGCATGCCATCCTGCACAAGGTCGACGACGACATCGCCGACATGGTCCAGCGCCTCAACCGCTATACCGCGCTGCGCGGTCAGGACCTGGCCGACAGCGGCAAGATCAAGAGCCTGTGGGACGACCTGTTCCGGGGCGTGCGCCGCTTTTACAAGTGCTACGTCTCGCGCAAGGGGTACCAGGAAGGCGA
This sequence comes from Caulobacter sp. AP07, assembly GCF_000281955.1. Classification (GTDB taxonomy): domain Bacteria; phylum Pseudomonadota; class Alphaproteobacteria; order Caulobacterales; family Caulobacteraceae; genus Caulobacter. The sequence continues at coordinate 19,696 of NZ_AKKF01000008.1, forward strand.
CCTGGGCTTCCTGATCGCGGTCATGGCCGGACTCTATCCGTTGCTGTCCAACCTCAAGGCGCGGGAGATCCGCTTCCTGAACGGGCAGGACGTCCGGACCGTGCGCGCCGGACGCGCCGCGGTGATCAACCTGGACGGCGAGGATACGAGGCTGGGCCATTCGGCCTAGACACCGTCCGATGTGGCTCAACCGTCTCCTGATCACCGCTATCCTCGGGCCGGAACTCGCGCGCTGGAAGGCGCGGGCGCGCGCGCCCGTGGTCTGGTGGCGGGATGACGACGCGCGCCGTCCGACCCCGGCCCTGGATCGCTTGCTGGCCCTGTCGAGCCGCTTTGAAGCGCCGATCACGCTGGCGGCGGTGCCGGACGGCGACATCCAGGCCCTGGCCCAGGCCTGCCGCGCGGCCGGCGGGGTCGAACTGGCTATCCACGGCTTCCGACACGAAAATCGCGCGCCGCCGGGGCGGCCTTCGGGTGAGGTCAACGACCTGGATCGCCTGGCCGACGTGGTGCTGGAACTGGGCACGGCGCTGGACGTCTTCAGGCGCGCCGGGACGCCGGCCAGTCTGTTCGTGCCGCCCTGGAACAACATCCATCCGACCCTGAGGGCGGCGCTGGCGCTGCACGGCCTGGAGCTTTCCGGCTACGGCGATCTGCGCAATGTGGACGAACCGGCCCGCCTGGACGCCCATCTGGACGTCCTGCGCTGGAAGCCCGGGCCTCGCTTCCGGGGCGCGGCGCGGTTCCTGTCGCGGACCCGTCGTCTGCTGACCGAGCGACGCCGCAAGGGGCTCTGGGACGAACCGCTCGGCCTGCTGACCCATCACCTGGATCACGACGAGGCTACCTGGCGGTTCCTGGAAGCCTTCCTGCCCGTCGTGAAGCCCGTCAGCCGTCGGTCCATCGTCGGCGACCCCGTCGCGAGGACGGGACGCGACGGCCCGCGGACCCTCGCGCCCCGGAAGGCCGGCTAGCGCTAGCTGATCAGTTCATACGCGGGGAGGGTCAGGAATTCTTCCAGCGTGTCGGCCAGCACCATCCGCGAGAACAGATGGGCGGCCTCTTCCAGGCGCGGCGACGGGAAGTCGCGACGCAGGCCGGCCATCTCCTGGGTCAGCAGGCCGACGAACAGCTCCGAGGTGATGGTGCGGCCGTCGTCGAGCTCGGCGGCCAGCTTGATCCATTGCCACAGCTGGGTGCGGCAGATCTCGGCCGTCGCGGCGTCTTCCATCAGGTTGTAGAGCGGCACGGCCCCGCGGCCCTCGATCCAGGCCTGGGTGTAGCGCACGCCGACCCGGATGTTCTCGCGCACGCCGTCCTCGGTGCGAACGCCGTCGTGCAACTCCAACATCTGGGGTTGGGTAATGGTCAGGTCGGCGAGCTTGCGGTCCAGCTGGTTGGGCGTCGGCATCAGGCGGTCGAAGACCTCCATGGCCACCGGCACCAAGTCGGGGTGGGCGACCCAGGTGCCGTCGTGGCCGGCCCCGGCCTCGCGTTCCTTGTCGGCCCGGACCTTGGCGAAGGCGGCCTGGTTGGCGGCCTCGTCGCCCTTGATCGGAATCTGGGCGGCCATGCCGCCCATGGCGAAGGCCCCGCGGCGGTGGCAGGTCTGGATCAGCTTCAGCGAATAGGCGCCCAGGAACGCCTGGCCCATGACCATGGCCGAACGGTTGGGGGTCAGGAACGCGGGCCGGCGGCCCAGGCGCTTGATGAACGAGAAGATGTAGTCCCAGCGACCGCAGTTGAGGCCGGCCATGTGGTCGCGCAGTTCGAAGATGATCTCGTCCATCTCGAAGGCGGCGGGGATGGTCTCGATCAGCACCGTGGCCTTGATCGTGCCGACGGGCAGGCCGAGCGCCTGCTGGGTATGGACGAAGACCTCGTTCCACAGCCGCGCCTCAAGATGGCTCTCCAGCTTGGGCAGGTAGAAATAGGGGCCCGAGCCCTGGGCCAGCGCGGCCTTGGCGTTGTGGAACAGGTAGAGGCCGAAATCGAACAAGGCTCCGCTGATGGGCTGGCCGTCGACCTCCAGGTGGCGCTCGGGGAGATGCCACCCACGGGGACGAATGACCAGGACGGCTGGGTTGGCTCCCAGCGCGTAGCGCTTGCCGGAGTTGGCGTCGACATGGGTCAGGTCGCCTGCCCAGCGGTCTTTCAGATTGACCTGGCCCTCGATCAGGTTGGCCCAGGTCGGCGAGGTGGCGTCCTCGAAGTCGGCCATGAACACCTTGGCCCCGCAGTTGAGGGCGTTGATGATCATCTTGCGATCGACGGGGCCGGTGATCTCGACGCGGCGATCCTGCAGGTCGGCCGGGATCGGCGCGACCGTCCAGTCGCCAGCGCGGACCTCGGCGGTTTCGGCCAGGAAGTCCGGCAGTTCGCCGGCGTCGAAGCGGGCCTGGCGGGCGACGCGCAGGGCCAGCAGCTCACGACGGCGGGCGTCGAACCGGCGATGCAGGTCGGCTACGAAGGCCACGGCCTCGGGGGTGAGGATTTCCACGGCGCGGCCCTCGACGGAACCGGTGATCTGAACATTGGCGGCGATGTCGAGGGGCATGGCGGGTCCTGCGAGAGTTCGGTCTTGGCCTTCCCACGCCAAGGGCGCGGGAGGTGAATTATTGTGGCGGGTATCGAAAGTCAGGCGCTTTTCACGGCGCCCTTTTCCCGGACGGTCGGGACGATCTGGTCGCCCCAGTTTCCCGCGCCGTCATGAAAACGGGAAGACCGGACCAGCTCGACCGAATAGCCGGCGTCGATGGCGCGTCGCACCGCTTCGTTCAGGCGATGGGACGCTTCGGCCACCCGGTCCACGGCCCGTTCCTGGGCGGACGCGTTGGGCATGGCGGCGGGGGTGAATTGGGGCGCGGACATGGGGTGATCCTCGATCGGGTTGGCGGGGTTGGTCGCCCCCTCCCGGAGGAGGGGGCGGGTAGAGCTATTCGGCGGCGAACTGGCTCATGGTGTTGCCGTGACCGCCGGCCTTCAGGGCCCGCTCACCGGCGACCATTTCCTTGAAGGTGTCGCCCAGGTCCGAGCCGACCTCGTGCTGGTGCTTCACGGCCGAGACGCCACGACGGATTTCCTCGCGCTGGACGGAATTGACGTAGGCCTTCATCCGGTCGTCGCCGAAATAGCCGCGCGACAGCTCGTCCATGCTCTTGGCGGTCAGGTGGAAGGTCGGCAGGGTGATCAGGTTGTGGAACACCCCGGCCCGGGCCGAGATGTCGGCCTGGAAGCGGGCAAGGCGGGCGTCGGTCTCGCGGCCCAGGTCGGTGGCGTCGAGATCGGCCGACATCAGGCCCGCGCCGTCCGGATAGGAGTCCTTGTGGATCTTGCCCTCGGCGATCCACTGGTCGCGCACCTGCTTGCGCAGGTTCAGGGTCCAGTTGAAGGACGGCGAGTTGTTGTAGGTCAGCTTGGCGTTGGGCACGACCTGGCGGATCTCGGTGACCATGGCGGCGATCTCGTCGACATTGGGGGTGTCGGTCTCGATCCACAGCAGGTCGGCGCCGCCCTGGGTCAGGGAGGCGATGCAGTCCTCGATGACCCGGGCCCGGCCGGTGCCGTCCTGGAAGGCGAACAGGCCGTTGGGCATCCGCACCGGCTTGACGAACTGGCCGTCCTTGTAGAGCGCGACCTCGCCGTCCTGGATCGGGTTCTCGGCGATGATGGCCTCGGTCTTCAGCCACTTGATGTAGTCGGACGCCAGGTCGCCGGGCTCCTGGCTGACCGGGACCTTCTGGGTCAGGCCGGCGCCGAGGCTGTCAGTGCGGGCCACGATGACGCCGTCGTCGACGCCCAGTTCCTCGAAGGCCAGGCGACAGGCGCGCAGCTTCTCGATGAAGTCCTCGCGGGGAACCGTGACCTTGCCGTCCTGGTGGCCGCACTGCTTGGCGTCGGACACCTGGTTCTCGATCTGCAGGCAGCAGGCGCCGGCCTTGATCATTTCCTTGGCCAGGATGTAGGTGGCGTTCTCGTTGCCGAACCCGGCGTCGATGTCGGCGATGATCGGAACGACATGGGTCTCGAAGCCGTCGATCGCCTCGATCGCCGCCCGCTCGGCCGCCGCGTCGCCGGCGTCGCGCGCCGTCCGCAGGACCTTGAAGAGGTCGTTGATCGCCACTTCGTCGGCCTGGCGCAGGGAGACGTAGATCTCCTCGATCAGGTCGACGACCGAGGTCTTCTCATGCATCGACTGGTCCGGCAGGTGGCCGAAGCGGTTGCGCAGGCCGGCCACCATCCAGCCGGACAGATAGACATAGGCGCCCTTGGTCGTGCCGCGCAGGCGCTTGACCGACTTGATCATCTGCTGGGCGTGGAAGCCCGACCAGCAGCCCAGCGACTGGGTGAACTGGGCGCTGTCGCGGTCGTAGTCGGCCATGTCGGCGCGCATCACACCGGCCATCGAACGGGCGATGTCGAGATGGGTGGAAAAGGTGTTCTGCAGCTTCAGCTGGATGATGTCGTCGACGGCGATGCCGCCGGGTGTCACGCCTTGGGGATAGCGGCTCAGGAGGGCTTCGCGATGTTGGGCGTAGGTCTTGCGCGGCGTCATGTGTCTGGTCCCGAGAAGGCGGTCGAGTAGGAGGGTTTGTGTCTCGGAGCTAACCCGCCCGCCGCGACGGACGCGAACCTATTGAAGGTGATTTGTCACAAATCGACTTTGTGATTTCTGTAAATCTGTGACAACATGACCGAATGGCGACCTCGGACAAGAAGCTCTTTCTCGGCGGCCGGTTGAAGCGGCTGCGGCGCGACCTGGGCATCACCCAGACCCGCATGGCCGAGGACCTGGAGGTCTCGGCCAGCTACCTGAACCTGCTGGAGCGCAACCAGCGGCCGGTGACGGCCCAGATGCTGCTGCGCCTGGCCGACGCCTACGACCTGGATTTCCGCAGCCTGGCGGCCGACGATCCCGGCGGCGGGGCCGGACTGGAGGAGGTGCTGGGCGACAAGATGTTCGCCGATCTGGGCATCGGGCGTCACGAGGCCGCCGAGGTGGCCGAGGTGTCGCCGGCGGTCACCGAGGCGGTGGTGCGGCTCTACCGGGCCTATATCGATCGCGAGCGGCTGATCGACCTGGGCGCCTTCGACCGGGTGGAAGGGATCGCGCCCTCGGGAGTCGCCACCCTGCAGCCGACGGATTGGGTGCGAGACCTTGTCAGCTCGCAGCGCAACTATTTCCCCGAGCTCGAAACCTGCGCCGAGGCTGTGGTCGCCCTCCTGAAGGCGGACCCGCAGGACCTGGGCCCGGCGGTGCGCGAGCGCCTGCAGACCCGGCATGGCGTGCAGACCCGGGTGATGCCGGTCGAGGTGATGAGCAGCTCGCTGCGTCGCTACGACCACCACCGCAAGCGGCTGATGCTGTCGGAGACCCTGGCGCCGGCCAGCCGGATCTTCGCGATGTGCTATCAGCTGGGCCTGCTGGAATATGGCGATGACCTGACCGCCCTGGCCGACCGCTTCAAGGCTCCCGACCGCGCCAGTCGCCAGCTGCTCAAGGTGTTCCTGGGCAACTATCTGGCCGGGGCGATCATGATGCCCTACGGACCATTCCTGGCGGCGCTGGAGGCCAGCGGCTACGACATCGAGCGGGTGCGGTCGCGGTTCGGCATCAGCTTCGAACAGGCGGCCCAGCGACTGACGACCCTGGGCCGCTCGGGCGCGCGCGGCGTGCCGTTCTTCATGGTCCGGCTGGACGCGGCCGGCAACATCTCCAAGCGGTTCGCGGCCGGCGCCTTCCCGTTCTCGCGGTTCGGCGGCACCTGTCCGCGCTGGAACGTCCACGACAGCTTCAAGACCCCGGGGCGCATCCTCACCCAGGTGATCGAGACGCCGGACGGCGAGCGCTACTTCACCCTGTCGCGCACGGTTCGCCGGGTGTCCGGCCTGCAGGCCGGCCAGGAGGACGAACTGGTCATCGGCCTGGGCTGCGAGTTGAAATACGCCGCCAAGCTGGCCTATGCGCGCGGGCTGGACATCGCCGCCCCGGTCGCGGTCGAGATCGGCCCGTCCTGCCGGATCTGCGAGCGGCCGGCCTGTCCGCAGCGGGCGGCGGCGCCGATCAACAGGACCTTGCTGGTCGAGGAATCCAGCAAGGCCCTGTCGCCGTTTCCGTTCGTGACCTGAGGCCGATCAGGCGGGAACGGGCCTGTCCTCCGCGCTCAGGGTCTGGCGAGCGGCCTTGGCGGCGGCGACCATGTTGACGAGCGCGGCGCGGGTTTCCGGCCACTTGCGGGTCTTGAGGCCGCAGTCGGGATTGACCCAAAGCTGGCCGGCCGACAGCCGGGTCCGGGCGGCGCTCAGGAGTTGCGTCATCTCCTCGACCGCCGGCACGCGCGGCGAGTGGATGTCGTAGACGCCGGGCCCGATCTCGGCCGGATAGGCGTAGCTGGCGAAGGCGTCGAGCAGCTCCATCTTCGAGCGCGCGGTCTCGATGGAGATGACGTCGGCGTCCATGGCGCCGATGGCGGCGATGATGTCGTTGAACTCCGAATAGCACATGTGGGTGTGGATCTGGGTGTGGTCGGCGACGCCGGAGGCCGTCAGCCGGAAGCACTCGACCGCCCAGGACAGGTAGGCCTCCCAGTCGCCGCGCCGCAGCGGCAGGCCTTCGCGCAGGGCCGCCTCGTCGATCTGGATGACCTTGGCGCCGGCCGCTTCCAGGTCGACGACCTCGTCGCGGATCGCCAGGGCGATCTGCCGGCAGGCCTGTTCGCGGGAGATGTCGTCACGCACGAACGACCAGTTGAGGATGGTCACCGGCCCCGTCAGCATGCCCTTCATCGGCCGGTTGGTCAGGCTCTGGGCGTAGCGCCACCATTCCACCGTCATCGGCCGGGGACGCGAGACGTCGCCATAGAGGATCGGCGGGCGCACGCAGCGCGAGCCGTAGGACTGCACCCAGCCATGCTTGGTGAAGGTGAAGCCCGACAGCTGCTCGCCGAAATACTGCACCATGTCGTTGCGCTCGAACTCGCCGTGCACCAGCACGTCCAGGCCGACCTCCTCCTGCCAGGCGACGGCGCGGGCGGTCTCCTCGCGCAGGAACACCGCATAGTCGGCGTCGCTCAACCCGCCCTTGCCGTGGGCCGAGCGAGCCTTGCGGACCGCTTCGGTCTGGGGGAACGAGCCGATGGTGGTGGTCGGGAAGGCGGGCAGGTTCAGGCGCGGGATCTGCAGGGCCTGCCGGCGGCTGAAACCGGACTGGCGACGGGCCATGGCCGGCGTCGTGGCGGCCAGGCGGGCGGCCACCGCCGCGTCGTGGATCTTCGGCGAGGTCCGGCGGGCCTGGGCCGCCGTGGTGCTGGCCGCCAGGGCCGGGGCGACGCGGGTCCGCCCCTCGTTCAAGGCCGTGGCCAGCACGGCGAGCTCTTCGATCTTCTGGACGGCGAAGGCCAGCCACTGGCGGACCTCCGGGTCGAGCGCCGTTTCGATTTCCAGGTCGATCGGGGTGTGCAGCAACGAACAGGACGGGGCCAGGATGACCCGGTCGCCGCCCCGCGCCGAGACGATGGGGTCCAGGCGGTCGAGCAGCGCTTCGAGGTCGGCGCGCCAGACGTTGCGGCCATCGATCACCCCGAGCGACAGGACCAGGCTGTCGCGGCAGTGCGCCAGCACGGCGTGGAGCTGTTCCGGGGCGCGGACCAGGTCGACGTGCAAGCCGTCGACCGGCAGGTTGGCTGCGGTCGAAAGGTTGTCGCCATAGCCGCCGAAATAGCTGGTCAGCATCAGGCGCAGGCCGGGCGTGGCGTGGCTGAGCGCGCCATAGGCGCGGCGCAGTTCGGCCCGCTCGAAGTCGGTGAGGTCGAGGGCCAGGCAGGGCTCGTCGATCTGCACCCAGTCGGCGCCGGCCGCCGTCAGGCGCTGCAGGACGTCGATATAGACCGGGACCAGGGCCGAAAGCAGCGAAAGCGGATCAAACCCCGCGTCCCGGGTCTTGGCCAGCTTGAGGAAGGTCACCGGGCCCAGCAGCACGGGCCGGGTGTGGATGCCCAGGGCCTTGGCCTCGAGGAACTCGTCGATCGCCTTGGTCGAGGCCAGGACGAAGGCCTGGTCGCGCGACACCTCGGGGGCCAGGTAGTGGTAGTTGGTGTCGAACCACTTGGTCATCTCCATGGCCGGCAGGCCGGCGCCGTGGTCATGGGAATGGCCGTGGGCGCAGGCTTCCTCGCTCGCGGCCCCCTGGGTTCCGCGAGCCATGGCGAAATAGGCGGCGGTGTCGATCGGTCCGCCGGTCCAGCCGTAGGTCGACGGGATGGCGCCGACCATGACGCTGGTGTCCAGCACATGGTCGTAGAGCGAGAAATCATTGCTGGGCACGTGGTTCACGCCCAGCGCCTTCTGGCGTTCCCAGGTCTGGGCGCGAAGCCTGGCGGCGGTCGCGAGCAGGGTGGGGGCGTCCGTTCTGCCCGCCCAGTGATCCTCGAGCGCGCTTTTTAATTCGCGGCGTGGGCCGATGCGGGGAAAGCCCAGGGTGGCGATGGTGACGGTCATGTTCAAAAGCCTCTGCCGGTGTTGCGGCGAGAGGCTGGTCGGGGCGCGCGCGACGGATCGCGCACGGGCCATCGCGGCCCGGTCGCGCCTTGCTAGCGACCAGACCGGGCACCCCGCCGGAGGACGTTATCTGTCGGGGCAGGTCTCCTGGCTCACGGGTCGACGCCCCTGTCCTGGCCTTCCCGACACGCCACCGATCCAGCTCGGCGTGTCAGTGACACTCATCGGACAGCGGCTCACCGCTCACAGTTGCGGGGGCAGCGCCGGCCTCGGGTTTTCACGCCCTCACCGACTTCCCTCTTAGCTCCGGAATCGCAAGACCCCGGAGAACCACGACGACCCTATCTGGGACCAATCCGCGCGCCGCGTCAATGGGGACATAAAGATATCCTTATATCCCTTCCGTGGAGGTCACTTCGCGCGCTGGCGGTGCTTGTCCAGGCTCAGTTTGTGGCGTTCCACCTTGTCGTAGAAGGTCTTGCGCGGAATGCGCAGCAGGCCGAGCGCCGCGCGGACGTCTCCGCCGGCGCTGGTCAGGGCCTCCTCGATGAGGTGCGCCTCGTAGGTCGCGACGCGTTCCGGCAGCGAGCCGAGGTCGGCGGCCTGGGGCAGGCCGGCCTGGTCGGAGAGCCCCAGGGCGACGCGCTGGGCGTAGTGGTTGAGCTCGCGCACATTGCCCGGCCAGTCGTGGTTGAGCAGTCGCCAGTGGACGGCGTCGTCGACGGCCCGCGGCGACCCGCCCAGCCGCTCGGACGCTCGCGCCAGGAAGTGGGCGAACAGCAGCGGGATGTCGTCGCGCCGCTCGCGCAGCGGCGGAATGCGAATCCGCACGACGTCCAGCCTGTGGAACAGGTCCTCGCGGAACAGTCCGGAGGTGACGGCCGCGCCGAGGTTGGTCTTGGCCGCGGCGACCACGCGGATGTCCAGGGTGCGGGGGCGGTTGGAGCCCAGGGGCACGATCTCGCGCTCTTCCAGCAGGCGAAGGAACTTGCCCTGGGCGTCGAGGGGCAGGGTCTCGATCTCGTCGAGGAACAGGGTGCCGCGATCGGCCTGTTCGATGCGTCCGACCCGCTGGCGGACCGCGCCGCTGAAGGCCCCCAGTTCATGGCCGAACAGCTCGCTCTCCAGCATGCTGGACGGCAGGGCGGCGCAATCCATGGTCACGAACTCGCGGTCGCGCCGGCGTCCCCACAGGTGCAGGGCGCGCGCCGCCAGCTCCTTGCCGACGCCGGTCTCGCCCTCCAGCAGCACGTCGACATCGGCGTTGGCCAGTTGCCGCAGGGTGGAGCGCAGGCGCTCCATCACGGCCGTCTGGCCGATCAGGGGCCCGTCGCCCTGGGCGGCGTCGGCGGCGGCGCGCAGGCGGCGGTTCTCCAGCACCAGGCGGCGGGTCTCCAGGGCCCGCCGGACGCTGGAGACCAGGCGTTCGGGCGCATAGGGCTTGGCGACGAAGTCGTAGACGCCCTCGTGCAGGGCCTCGACGGCCTCGGCGACGTCGGCATGGCCGGTGATCAGGATGACCGGCAGGTTCTTGTCCTGGTCACGCAGACGCCGGAACAGCTGGCGCCCATCCATCCTCGGCATGCGGATGTCGCTGACCACCACGCCGGGAAAGCTGTCGGACAGATCGGCCAGGGCGTCCTCGGCCGAGGCGAAGGCCAGGACGTCGAAGCCGGCCAGCTGCAGGGTCTGGACATTGGCCCCGCGCAGGGCGTCGTCGTCGTCGATGAAGGCGACCTGATTGACGGAAAGCGGCATCTAGCGGGCCTTGGGCAAGGTGATGACGAAGCGCGCGCCCGGGCCGGGCTCGAGCGTCAGTTCGCCGCCGAACTCGGTGACGATGTCGCGGCTGATGACCAGGCCCAGGCCCAGGCCGCGCGGCTTGGTGGTGGCGAAGGGCGTGAACAGGGTCTTCACCGCCTGAGGCGACAGGCCGGGGCCGTTGTCGGCGACCACGATCCGCACCTGGTTGCGCCGCGAGGAGACCTGGATCGCGATCTCGGGATCGGCCGCGCCGTCCAGCGCCTCGATGGCGTTCTGCAGTAGGTTGACCAGCACCTGTTCCAGCCGGAAGCGCTCGGCCATGACCTGCAGGTCCTCGTCCGCTTCCGACCGCACGACGCGGACGCCCTGCTGGCGCATGCGCGGTCCGACCAGCAGCAAGGCGCCCTCGATCGCCTCGTGCGCCGTCACCGGGGCCAGCGGCGCGCTGGTCTTGCGGGCAAAGGCGCGGAGCTGGTCGGTGATCAGGCCGATCCGGTCGGTCAGGCCGGCGATCAGGCCCAGATTGCTGCGCGCGGTCTCCGGATCGGCGCGCTCCAGGAACACCGCAGCGTTGTCGGCATAGGCGCGAATGGCCGCGACCGGCTGGTTGATCTCGTGGGCCACGCCCGCCGCGATCTGGCCCAGGGTGGCCAGCTTGTTGGACTGCACCAGTTCGTCCTGCATCAGGTGGACGTGCGCCTCGGCCCGGCGCCGTTCCTCCATCTCGATCGTCAGCTTGCGGTTGGTCTTGCGCAGCTCGGCCGTGCGTTCCCCGACCCGGGCTTCCAGCTCGGCGCGCGCGGCCTCCTGGCGGGCGGCGCGCGCCGTGGCCTGGCCGCGCCACCGCAACAGGGCCGCTCCCAGGCCGCACGCCGCCAGGCCGATCAGCAGGGCCACGGCCCGGGCCGCGGCCACCGCCGTGCGCAGGGTCGCGCCGGTCGGCGTCAGGGTGAACACCGTCCAGCCCGCCGCGCCGGGGTCGGCGCTGGCGGCCATGAACCGGGCGGACGGCTGGCCGGGCAGAGCGACCGAGACCAGGGCCGGCGTTCGGGCGGCCGCCACGGGGGGCTTGAGGTCCAACACCGTGAACGGCGCCTCGCCGAACCGGTGCTCGGCGCGCAGTCGCCGCTGCTCGGCGGCGGGCAGGGGCGAAAGCGTCGAGAACCGCCAGGGCGCGATCGACGTCACCAGGATCACGCCCTCGGCGTCGGCCGCGAAGGCCGGTTCCGCCGACGACCAGTCGGCCTCGAGTTGCTCGAACTCGACCTTGACCACGACCACGCCCAGCAAGCCGTCCGGGCCGTCGACCCGGCGCGACATGAACAGGCCGGGGCGACGGCTGACCGTGCCCAGGGCGAACAGCTCGGCGACGCCGGCCCGCTGGGCGTCGCGGAAATAGGGGCGAAAGCTGTAGTCGGACCCGACGAAGCTGGTGGGCTGTCGCCAGTTGCTGGCGGCTATGGTCACGCCCCGGGCGTTCAGCACATAGATCACCGCGGCGCGCGTGCCCTCGCTCAGGGTCTCGAGCTTGCGGTTCAGCGCCCCGATCCCGGCGGGATCGGTCGAGCGCAGGACCGACGCCACGTCGGGGTCCTGGGCCAGGACGAAGGGCAGGGAACGGTGCTTGGCCAGCTCGCTGCGCAGCACCGCCGCGTGCAGGGCGGCGGAGGCCCGCGCCTGGCGGGACAGGTCGGCCGTGGCCCGTCGTTCGGCAACGGCGCCGGCGGTCCACACGGCGGCGACCAGCAGCGCCAGCGAAACGGCGACGAACACCGTCCAGCGCCGGGTGATCGGGTCTCTCAGGGGCGGCGGCGGCGGCGGAGTCATGCGGCGATCCGTGAAGATGTGTGCGGATTTTCGCACACAATGCCTCCGCGTTGGCGGAAAATCGCCGCCCCCTCTACGCGCCTAGGTGGATAGGGAGAAGCAAAAGTCAACAAAATCAATACCTAATGGCTTCCGTCTGCTGTGCTTGCGCCGCTTTCGTTCAGCAAGGATCGTCTAACCAAGCGCCTTCGCAAAGGGACGCGGGAACGGAAACGCGGCCCTCGGGCCAGCCCATGAGGCGACAGTGAAGACAATCAGCCCCACCGCGCCCGCGCGGCCGCAACGCTTCTACCAGCACCTCTACTTCCAGGTGCTGACCGCCATCGTGCTGGGCGCGACGATCGGGCATTTCTGGCCGCATGTCGGCGAGTCCCTCAAGCCGCTGGGCGACGGCTTCATCAAGCTGGTCAAGATGATCATCGCGCCGGTGATCTTCCTCACCGTCGTCACCGGCATCGCCGGCATGCGGGACCTGGACAAGGTCGGCCGCGTCGCCCTCAAGGCCTTCATCTATTTCCTGGTGTTCTCGACCCTGGCCCTGATCATTGGCCTGGTCGTCGCCAACGTCGTCCATCCGGGCGCCGGCATGAACATCGACCCCGCCAGCCTCGACCCCCACGCCGTGGCCTCCTACGCCTCCAAGGCTCACGACCAGACCATCGTCGGCTTCCTGCTGCATATCATTCCGGACACCGTGGTCAGCGCCTTCGCCGAGGGCGAGATCCTGCAGGTGCTGTTCTTCTCGATCCTGTTCGGCCTGTCCCTGGCCCTGATCGGCGATCGCGGCCAGCCGGTGCTGGACCTGCTGAACTCGGTGGGCGAGGCGTTCTTCAAGCTGGTGCACGTGCTAATGAAGGCCGCGCCGATCGGGGCCTTCGGGGCCTTCGCCTTCACCATCGGCAAGTACGGCATCGGTTCGGTCGTCAATCTGGCCGCCTTGGTGGGGACCTTCTACCTGACCTCGCTTCTGTTCGTGGTCGTGATCCTGGGCCTGGTCGCCAAGGCCAACGGCTTCTCGATCTTCCGCCTGATCCGCTACCTGAAGGCCGAACTGCTGCTGGTGCTGGGCACCAGCTCCTCGGAAGCGGCGCTGCCCAGCCTGATCGAGAAGCTCGAACGGGCCGGCTGCCCCAAGTCCGTCGTCGGGCTGGTCGTGCCCCTGGGCTATTCGTTCAATCTGGACGGCACCAACATCTACATGACCCTGGCGGCGCTGTTCATCGCCCAGGCCACCGGCGTCCACCTGACGCTGGGCGACCAACTGCTGCTACTGGGCGTGGCCATGCTGAGCTCGAAGGGCGCGGCCGGCGTCACGGGAGCGGGGTTCATCACCCTGGCGGCAACCCTGTCGGTGGTGCCCTCGGTGCCGGTGGCCGGCATGGCCCTGATCCTCGGCGTCGACCGTTTCATGTCCGAATGCCGGGCCTTGACCAACTTCATGGGCAACGCCGTGGCCACCATCGTGGTCTCGCGCTGGGAGCGCGGCCTGGACGCGGACCAATTGGAGGCGGCCCTGGCCGGTCATGTCGAGCCCTCGCCGGACCCAGGCACGATCGCGGCCGAATAGGCGCTCCCCCCGGTTGGAGGCCGCTTCGGCGGCCTTTCTTTCCCATCCTGATCCTGATCCTGACCGTCTTCCGGCGCGCGGCGCCGGAGAGGGGAGACTCCATCATGCGCATCCTTTTCGCCACCACGGCCCTCGTCGCCGCCAGCCTCGCCGGCGCGGCTCATGCCGAAGATCCCGACCTCGCCGCGCTGAAGGCGCAGATCCAGGCGCTGCAGGCGCGGCTCGACGTGCTCGAACGCCAGGCAGCGCCCCCGACCGCGCCGCCAACGGCCGCGCCCGCCGCCGCAGGCACGCCCATCGCCACCTTGGCGTCCAAGCCGGCGGTAGAGCCGATCCGCTGGGAGAACTCGCCGCGCTTCACCGACGGCTCGGGCGCGACCTTCAAGCTGCGTGGGCGGATGTCGCTTGACGCGGTGGACTCCACCACCGAGCGCGACGGCCTGGCCGACTACCATGCCCGCCAATTCAAGGCCCGCCAGCTGTTCCTCGGCGTCGAGGGTCAGACCGGCCGCTGGGCCTATCGCTTGGAGGGCGGCGCGGTCAGCGGCGGCGCCTGGGGCTGGGACGACGCCATCATCGAATACAAGCTCGACAAACAGACCTCGCTGCTGGCCGGCAACCAGAAGGCCGCCTCACTGGAGGGCCTGACCTCATTCAAGTCGATCACCTTCATGGAGCGCGGCGCCTATGGTGACCTGATCGACGCCGGATACACCCTGGCGCTGGAGGCGGTGCGTACGGGCCCCAACTGGTCGCTGTGGGCAGCCCTGCAGGGCGACAGCATCAACAAGGCCGACGTGACCGGCGGCTTTGATCCCAACCAGGCGGTCGAGCGCATGGGCGCGACGGTGCGGGCCACCTGGTCGCCCAAGCTGTCCGAGAGCGACCGCCTGCATCTGGGGGTCTGGGCGCGCCGGCGCGACCGCGGCGGCGAGACCGGCTTCACCTATTCGACCGCCGCCAACACCGCCTTCCGGCCGCAGACCGCGTCAGGCGCGACCCTGTTGAGCACCGGCGCGGTCGGCGACAGCGACACCACCCTGGCCCTGGAAGGCGCCTGGATGCACCGCGCCCTGTCGCTGCAGGCCGAAGCCGCCCAGATCCGGGTCGACCGTATCGCCACCAGCCTGAGCCCGACCCTGGGCGGCGACAATTTCGACATCGTCACCGCTTACGCCGCCGCCAGCTGGTTCCCGACCGGCGAGACGCGCCCCTACAATCCCAACGGTTCGTTCGGCCGGATCAAGGTAGCCCATCCGCTCGACAAGGGCGGCTTGGGCGCGCTGGAGCTGGCGGCCCGCTACGACTACGCCGACCTCAGCGACATGGCTGCCAATACGGCGGTGGCTCCATCGCTGCAGACCGGCCTGGCCACGGCGGGAATCTACCGCGCCGTCACGGTCGGGGCCAATTGGTACCCCTACAGTTACGTCCGGCTGACCGGAAACCTGACTCGGGCGAAGATCGACAATCGCAGCATCGGGGGCGCCGAACTGGACGCCGACGTCACCGTGGCCCAGGCCCGCTTGCAGGTGGAGTTCTAAGAAACGGGGCATTAGAGCTTGTGTTTGATGGCTGGCGTCGGACACACGCGCCCCTTCGCACGTCGTCCTTCTCAACCGTGTTGCGCGCTGGGCGGCTCGCCGATCAGCAGGGCGCAGGTGGCCTCGGCCGCGACCGGGTCCCGGTCGGCGATGGCCCGGGCCATCGCCCTGTGCAGCATCACGTCCTTCAACTGGTCTTCTGGCGTCTGCTTCTCCATCTGCCAGATCCAGAACCGGGTCGCGACGTTCTGCAGGGCGATGACGAAGCGAGCCAGGGTCGGGTTGTGGGTGGCGAAGGCGACCGCGCGGTGGAAGGCGTGATCCATCGCCAGCATGGCGCGGAAGTCGCCGGCCGCGATCGCCGCCTCGGCGCCGTCGAAGGCCCCGGCGATGGCGACCAGGTCCGAGGGCCGGGCGTTGCGCGCCGCCAGCGCCGCCGTCCGCCCTTCCAGCATCCGCCGCACCTCGAAGGCGTGCTCGATCTCGGCGATGTCCAGCGGGGCGACGATGGTGCCCACCCGCGGGCGTCGCATGACCAGGCCCTCCAGGGCCAACCGGCCCAGGGCGTCGCGCACCCCGCCGACCCCGCCGGCGTAGCGCGCGGCCAGGGCCTTCTCCTCCAGCACCTGCATGGGCGCCAGTTCGCCCAGGATGATGTCCATCAGGATCAGGTCGTAGAGCCGCGCCTTCTGCAGGCCCGGCGCCCAGTCGCCGTGCGGCTCGACGCTGTTGAGGGGGCCTTTCATGGCCGAGGCGGGGTCGAGCAGGTCATCGTCAAGCTCCTAGGCGCAAAAACCGCCGAGGTCATTTCTCGCGGCGTCTAAAATGTAAGAGTTTCGAAAACGAACGCGCGCTTGGCCGGGTCGCGCCTTCCGCCCTAACTCGCCGGCATGACGACTTGCCCTCCCGTGCCGGCGGACGCCGTGGCCGACGGTTTCCGCCAGGCCCTGACCGCCGCCGAAGCCTTCGCCGGCGCCACCGCGCCAAATCCGCCGGTCGGCTGCGCGGTGCTCGACGCTCGGGGCGTGGTGCTGGCCTGCGCGGCCCACCAGCAAGCCGGTGGCCTCCATGCCGAGGCCGCCGCGCTCGCGGTCTGTCGTGAGACGGGCCTGATCGATCGCGTTCATACGCTGATCGTCACCCTCGAACCCTGCAATCACCACGGCCGCACCCCGCCTTGCGTCGAGGCGATCCTGGCCAGTCCCGTCCAGGCCGTCTGGATCGGAGCGCGCGACCCCAACCCGGCGGTGGCCGGGGAGGGCGGGGCGCGCCTGGCCCGAGCGGGCCTGGAGGTCGCCTTCGCCGGCGACCTGGACCATCGCGACGCCACGGGCCTTTCCCGCCAGGCCGCACGCCTGATCGCCCCGTTTGTCACATGGTCTGTCCACGGACGACCGTGGCTGACCGTCAAACAGGCCTTGACCGCCGAGGGCGGCATGGCCCCGCCGGCCGGCGCAAGGACCTTCACGTCGCAGGCCTCGCTCGCCCTGGCCCACCAGCTGCGGCGGCGGGCCGACGCGATCGTCACCGGTTCCGGGACCATCCTGGCCGACGCCCCGCTGTTTACCGTGCGCCACGTGCCCGACCCCCGCCGGGCGCCCCGGCGGCTGGCCGTCCTCGATCGTCGGCGACGCACCCCGGCCGCCTATCTCGATGCGGCGCGAAGGCATGGTTTCGAGGTCAGCCTGCATGACGACATTCCCGCGCTGTTGGCCGACCTCGCCGCCAGCGGCGTGCTGGAGGCCCTGGTGGAATGCGGCCCGACCCTGCTCGACGCCTTCCGCGCCGCCGACCTCTGGGACGAGCACGTGACCATCCGCCAGAGCCCCCGTCCCGGCGAGCCCGACACGGTCGAGATCCTCAACCGGCTGGCCGCCTGAAGCGCAAGGAGACCCGATGTTTTCCGGAATCGTCGAACAGATCGGCCAGGTGACCGCCATCGTTCCCGAGGGTGACGGTTCGCGACGGCTGACCGTCGAGACGGGCTTTCCCGATCTCGAACTGGGCGAGAGCGTGGCCGTCAACGGCGTCTGCCTGACCGTCGTCCGCCACGACGACGGGGGCCAGGCCGACTTCTTCGTCAGCCCCGAGACCCTGGCCCGCACCAATCTGGAGGCGATCGTCGCCGGGACCCGCCTCAACCTCGAACGTTCGGTGACCCTGGCCACGCGGCTGTCCGGCCACCTCGTCCAGGGTCATGTCGACGGCGAGGCCCGTCTGGCCGAGATCATCGACGACGGCGGCTCGTGGCGCCTGCGCCTGACCCTGCCCGAAAGCCTGCGCGGCTTCTGCGTCGAGAAGGGCTCGATCGCCCTCAACGGGATCAGCCTGACGCTCAACAGCGTCGAGGCGGCGGGCGCGGACGGCCGGTTCGCGGTCGGCGTCACCCTGATCCCCCACACCTGGACCCACACCAACCTGCAGCACGCCGCCGTCGGCGACCCGATCAATGTCGAGGTCGACGTGCTGGCCAAATACGTGGAGCGGCTATGTCACGCCTATCTGACGCCATCGAACGCCTGAAGTCCGGCCGGATGATCATCCTCGTCGATGACGAGGACCGCGAGAACGAGGGCGACCTGGTCATGGCCGCGCGGTTCGCCGACGGCCCGGCCATCGCCTTCATGGCCCGCCAGGCCAGCGGCCTGGTCTGCCTGACCCTGGAGGGCGAGGCGGTCGATCGCCTGGGCCTGCCGCCGATGGTCGCCGACAACCGCACCAGCCGCCAGACGGCCTTCACCGTCTCGATCGAGGCGGCGACCGGCGTCGACACCGGCATCTCGGCCTTCGACCGGGCGCGGACCATCGCCGCGGCGATCGCGCCGGGGGCCAAGGCCGGCGATCTCGTCTCGCCGGGCCACGTCTTCCCGCTGCGCGCCGTGCCCGGCGGAGTCCTGGCCCGGGCCGGTCACACCGAAGGCTCGGTCGACCTGATGAAGCTGGCGGGCCTCGCGCCGGCCGGCGTCATCTGCGAGATCATGAACGACGACGGGACCATGGCGCGGATGGAGGCTCTGGAGGCCTTCTCCCGCCGCCACGACATCCCGATCCTGACCATCGCCGAGGTCGCGGCCCATCGGATGGCGACCGAGGTCCTGGTCGACGAGGTGGCCGCCGCCCGGCTTCCGTCCGTGCACGGCGCCGGCCCCTTCCAGGTCCGCGCCTTCCGTAGTCGCGTCGACGGCAGTGAGCATCTGGCCCTGATCCGGGGACCGCTGAGCGGCGCCCCGCTGGTGCGGGCGCATTCCGAATGCCTGACCGGCGACGCCCTTGGCTCGCAGCGTTGCGATTGCGGCGCGCAGCTGCGGGAGGGGTTGAAACGGATCGGCGACAGCGGCGACGGCGTGCTGCTCTATCTGCGCGG
Organism: Caulobacter sp. AP07; assembly: GCF_000281955.1. Lineage (GTDB taxonomy): Bacteria > Pseudomonadota > Alphaproteobacteria > Caulobacterales > Caulobacteraceae > Caulobacter. The sequence continues at coordinate 38,258 of NZ_AKKF01000008.1, forward strand.
CCATGAGGGGCGGGGCGTGGGGCTGGCCAACAAGATCGCCGCCTACGCCTTGCAGGACCAAGGGTTGGACACGGTCGAGGCCAACCACGCCCTGGGCTTCGCCGATGACCTGCGCGACTACGGCGTCGCGGCCCAGATCCTCAAGGCGCTGGGCGTCGAACGTATTCGGTTGCTGAGCAACAATCCTCGCAAGGCCGCCGGCCTGCGCGCCAACGGTTTGGCGGTCAGCGAGGAACTGCCGCTGACCATACCGTCCACGCCGCACAACGCCGGCTATCTCGACACCAAGCGCGACAAGCTGGGCCACCGCCTGGCGCGCGCCTCCTGACACGAGTTCCCCATGACAGATCCCATCGCGGCTAGCCGCATCGCCATCGTCGTCAGCCGCTTCAACCCCGAGGTCACCGACGGCCTTCTGAAGGGCGCGCTCGATCACCTGACGGCCAAGGGCGTGACCGTCGCGCCGACCGACGTGATCGACGCGCCCGGCGCCTTCGAGCTGCCGCTGATCGCCCAGACCCTGGCGCGCACGGGCCGCTATGACGGCGTGGTCTGCCTGGGCTGCGTCATCAAGGGCGACACCGCCCACTTCGAGTTCATCAGCCTGGGCGCCAGCCTTGGCTTGATGGCGGCGGGCCTGACCACCGAAACGCCGATCACCTTCGGCGTGCTGACGACCTATACCGACGAGCAGGCGGTGATCCGCAGCCGCGACGACGCCGAGAACAAGGGGCGGGAAGCCGCCCTGGCCTGCCACGCGACGATCGCGACGCTGCGGCGGATCAGGCGCGAACCGGCCGCCGGGTAGGGCAGGTTCAGGCCGGCGCCTCGACGCGCAGCACGAAGCGGTCGATGGCGGCGGCGACGCCGTCCTCCTCGTTGGAGCTGGTCACGAAGCCGGCGGCGGCGCGAACGGCCTCCGGGGCCTGGCCCATGGCGATCGACAGGCCCGCGCGGGCGAACATCGGCAGGTCGTTGGGCATGTCGCCGATCACCGCCACCTGGGGCAGGGGAACCCCCGCCGCCCGGGCGATCGCCGCGACGCCATCGCCCTTGTTGGCGGCCGGGGCGGTGATGTCGAGGAAGTACGGCTGTGATCGGGCGATGGTCGCGGCCGGGCCGACGGCCTGGCTGACCACGGCCTCCAGGCGTTCGAGCGCCGCGAAGTCCTCGCTGAGCCCGACGATCTTGTCGACCTGGTCAAGGCCGTCGAAGTCGGACACCAGGGTCGGCTCGAGGTCGGCCGCCAAGCGCTCGTGCGGCACGCGGATTCCCTCGGCCGAGCGCGCGTACCAGAGGCCGTGGGCGAACAGCCAGATCTCGACGCCGGCCTGTTCGAGCAGGGCCAGGGCCGCGCGCGCCGCGGCCGGGTCGAGGCGCTGGGCGCTCTCGATGGTCCCGTCGGCGCGCAGGATCGTGCCGCCGTTGAACGCGCCCAACGGACCCTGGATGTCCAGGGCCCTGGCCAGGGCCAGCATGCCGCTCGGCGGTCGGGCGCTGATCAGTGTGGCCTGGACGCCGGCGGCGCGCAGGCGAGCGAAGGCGTCGACCGTGGCCGGCGCCAGGCTCTTGTCGTGTCGCACCAGCGTGCCGTCGACGTCGGAAACGAAGAGCTTGATCGGCGTCCCGCTCACTTCGGCGCCTCGACATGGCCGCCGAAGCCGAAGCGCATCGCCGACAGCAGCTTCTCGCCGAAGGTGTGGTCGACCCGCGAGCGGTAGCGCGCATAGAGGGCGGCCGACAGCACGTTGGCCGGCACCGCCTCTTCCATCGCCGCCTCGATGGTCCAGTGGCCCTCGCCGCTGTCGGCGACGTGGCCGCTGAACTGGGTCAGCGCGCCGTCCTTGGCCAGGGCGATGGCGCTGAGGTCGAGCAGCCAGGAACTGACCACGCTGCCCCGCCGCCAGACCTCAGCGATGTCGGGCAGGTTCAGAGTGAAGCGTTCGTCCTCGGGCAGGGCTTGCGACGCCTTGCCCTTGAGGATGTCGAAGCCCTCGGCATAGGCCTGCATCAGGCCGTATTCGATGCCGTTGTGGATCATCTTCACGAAGTGGCCGGCCCCGGCGGGACCGGCGTGGATGTAGCCGCGCTCGGCGCGGTCGTCGGCCGGGTCCCGGCCCGGCGTGCGGACGATCGAGCCGTAGCCCGGGGCCAGCGTGGCGAAGATCGGGTCGAGCCCGCGGACCACGGCCTCGTCGCCGCCGATCATCATGCAGTAGCCGCGCTCCAGCCCCCAGACGCCGCCCGATGTGCCGACGTCGACATAGTGCAGGCTCTTCTCGCGCAGCGCCTTGGCCCGACGGATGTCGTCCTTGTAGAAGCTGTTGCCGCCGTCGATGACGATGTCGCCGGGCTTGGCCAGGGCGGCGATCTCGTCGATCGTCGCGTCGGTGACCGGACCGGCCGGCAGCATGACCCAGAAGATCGCCGGACCGTCCAGCTTGCCGTGCATGTCGGCCAGGCCGTCCGAGGCGATCGCGCCTTCCTGGGCCAGTTCCAGCACCGGCTCGGGCGAGCGGTTGTAGACCACCACCTCATGGCCGCCGCGCATCAGGCGGCGCACGATGTTCGCGCCCATGCGGCCAAGGCCGATCACACCGATCTTCATGATCCGAGATCCTTCAAGCTGTTGCGTTCGCGGCGATCGTTCCGCCGGTCACTTCCGGAGGTCTTGAACAAAGGCGGCGCGCTTGTCCTCCACCGCGCCGAGCAGGGCGTCGGCGGCGTCGGAGAACTGCTTGACGCCGTCGACGACCAGGGCGGCGGTGACCCCAGGCAGATCGAGCCCCAAGGCCTGAGCCTTGTCGAGCACGGCCTCGGCCTCGGCGCGACCTTCGGACAGCGTCTGGGCCACGCGACCGTGGTCGCGGAAGGCGTCCAGGGTCTTGGGCGGCAGGGTGTTGACGGTGTCGGGGCCGATCAGGGGCTCGACATAGAGGACGTCGCGATAGTCGGGGTTCTTGACCCCGGTCGAGGCCCACAACAGGCGCTGCGGCATGGCGCCCTTGGCGGCCAGAGCCTTCCAGCGGTCGCCGGCGATCATCTCCTCATACCAGGCGTAGGCCTGCTTGGCGTTGGCGATGGCGATCCGGCCGGCCAGGGATTTCGCCTCCGCCGCCTTCGGGTCGCCCGCCGCTTCGAGGTCGGCGATCTTCTTGTCCATCTGGGAGTCGATGCGGCTGACGAAGAAGCTGGCGACGCTGGCGACCCGATCGATCGGCTGGCTCTTGGCGACCCGCGCCTCCAGTCCGGCCAGGTGAGCTTCGGCCACCGCCTGGTAGGCCTCGATCGCGAACAGCAGGGTGATGTTGATGTTGAGGCCGGCCTCGATCAGCGCGCGAACGGCCGGGACACCGGCCTTGGTTCCGGGCACTTTGATCATCAGGTTCGGACGGTCGACGGTCTTCCACAGCCGCCGGGCCTCCTCGATGGTCGCGTCGGTGTCGTTGGCCAGGTAGGGCGAGACCTCCAGGCTGACATAGCCGTCCTTGCCGTTCAGGCGGTCGTAGGTGGGACGCAGCTTGTCGGCGGCCGACTGGATGTCGGCGATGGCCAGGCTCTCGTAGGCGTCCACGGCGCTGGCGTCGGGGTGGGCCTCGAGGAAGGCGTGCAGGCCTTCGTCATAGGCGTCGCCGTGGCCGATGGCCTTTTCGAAGATCGACGGGTTGGAGGTGACGCCGGTCAGGCCGTCCTGGGCGATCAGCGCGTCGAGGCCGCCGTCCGCGAGAAACTTGCGATCGACGAAATCCAGCCAGACGCCTTGGCCGGCTTCGGACAGGGTCTTGATCGGACTGGTCATCGGTCATCTCCCAGGCGCGGCCCTTGCCGTTGCTGCACAACCGGCGTCGGCAGGGGTGGTTCCCAATGAACAGACCATATCTAGGAAGGCGGCGGCTTGAACGTTAGGGCGGCGAGCGGCCGGGTTCAGTGGTCTGGTTTCCCTTTGCCTTGCGGACAAGGAAGGGGCGGCCCGCCGGGACCGCCCCAGGTTTGGCAGGTTCGTCGCGCCTGGATCAGGCTTCGATATCGACGTCCTTGGTTTCCTTGAGGAACAGGATTCCGACCACGGCGGTGACCGCCGCGACCACGATCGGATACCAGAGGCCGTAATAGATATTGCCCGTCGCGGCGACCATGGCGAAGGCCGTGGTCGGCAGGAAACCGCCGAACCATCCGTTGCCGATGTGGTAGGGCAGGCTCATCGAGGTGTAGCGGATGTTGGTCGGGAACAACTCGACCAGCATGGCGGCGATCGGGCCGTAGACCATGGTCACGTAGATCACCAGGATCGTCAGGATGGCGATGACCAGCGGCTTGTTGACCAGCGCGCTGTCGGCCTTGGCGGGATAGCCGGCGGTCTTGAGCGCGGCGCCCAGGTCCTTCTCCCAGGACGTCTTCCTGGCGGTGAACGCGGCCTTGTCGAGGGTCTCGCCGGCGAAGGACGGGATGACCTTGTCGCCGATCTTGATCGTCGCCAGCGTCCCGGCCGGAGCGGCCTGGTTGGTGTAGGTGACGCCGGCCTTGGCCAGGTAGGATTTGGCCAGGTCGCAGGAGTGGTTGAACACCGTCTTGCCGATCGGGTCGAACTGGAACGCGCAGTCGCCGGGGTTGGCGACGACGGTCACCGGCGCGGTGGCGACGGCGGCGGCCAGCTGGGGGTTGGCCGCGACGGTCAGGGTCTTGAACAGCGGGAAGTAGGTGAGCGCCGCCAGGACGCAGCCCAGCATGATGATCGGCTTGCGGCCAATCTTGTCCGACAGCCAGCCGAAGAACACGAAGAACGGCGTGCCGATCAGCAGGGAGATGGCGACCATCGAATTGGTCAGGGCCCCGTCGACCTTGAGCATCTTCTCCAGGAAGAACAGGGCGTAGAACTGGCCCGTGTACCAGACCACGGCCTGGCCGGCGGTCAGGCCGACCAGGGCCAGCAGGACGATCTTCAGGTTGCCCCACTTGGCGAACGAGTCGGCCAGCGGCTTCTTCGAACCCTTGCCTTCCTCGACCATCTTCACGAACGACGGGCTTTCGGCCAGTTGCAGGCGGATCCACAGCGACACGCCGAGCAGGGCGATCGAGATCAGGAACGGGATGCGCCAGCCGAACGCCTTGAAGGCGTCCTCGCCGACGGAGGAACGGGTCAGCAGGATGACGATCAGGCTCAGGAACAGGCCGAAGGTGGCGGTGATCTGGATGAAGCTGGTGTAGAGGCCGCGACGGCCGGGCGGGGCGTGCTCGGCCACATAGGTCGCCGCGCCGCCGTACTCGCCGCCCAGGGCCAGGCCCTGGACCAGGCGCATGACGACCAGCAGGATCGGGGCGATGATGCCGATCTGGCCATAGCTGGGCAGCAGGCCGACGACGAAGGTCGACAGGCCCATCAGCAGCATGGTGACCAGGAAGGTGTTCTTGCGACCCCAGAGGTCGCCCAGGCGTCCGAACACCAGGGCCCCGAACGGGCGCACCGCGAAGCCGGCCGCGAAGGCCAGCAGGGCGAAGATGTAGCCGGTCGTCTCGTTGACGCCCGAGAAGAAGTGATGGGTGATGTAGGTGGCCAGCGAGCCGTAGAGATAGAAGTCGTACCACTCGAACACGGTGCCGACGGAAGCCGCGCCGATCACCAGGGCATCCTTGCGACCGACCTCCTTGCCCCCCTTGGCGCCCGTTGCCGGCTTGATGGCGGCGTCTACCATAGCGATCCCTCCGAAGTGTTCGCCGCCTTGCGCAGCTTGTCTGGTCTGAAACGAGGCGCGAGGCCCATTCTGAATGCGGCTTGAAGGTGGCAGCCCGAAGGGCGGTTGGGGAGGGGAGTTTGGTCGAAGACCGCCGATTCTGCTCGACCTTGATTTTCAGTGGCTGCGCGCACGGCGCAAGAGCGCCCGGCGCCGAAAGAGGACGCTTCTCGCCACCAGGGCCGAAGGCCACGCGCCTTCCATCCTTTCCAGATCCTGCTTGTCACGCGCCCCCGGGAGACGGCAATAGACGTCGACAAGGAGACCTCATTGCATAAGCCGTCGGCAGAAACCGGCCCGGACCAGGGCGCCGCACCGTCCCTCGCCAGGGTGCTCCACAATCGCCACATCCAGTTCATCGCGATCGGCGGTGCCATCGGTTCCGGACTGTTCCTGGGCAGCGGCCAGGCCATAGCGCAGGCCGGCCCCAGCGTGATGGTCGCCTACGCCCTGGCCGGCCTCGCCGTGTTCTTCATGGCCCGCGCCCTGGGCGAGCTGACCCTGAACCGGCCCGGCGCGCCGTCGATCGCCGGCCATATCGACGATTGCGTCGGGCGTTGGGCGGGGTTCATCACCGGCTGGAGCTATTGGCTGATCTGGGTGCTGGTGGGCATCGCCGAGATCACCGCCGTGGGCGTCTTCCTTCGCTTCTGGGCGCCCGACTTTCCGCAATGGCTGGCGGCGCTCATCACGCTCGTGACGCTGTACCTTATCAACCGCAACGGCGCGCGGCTGTTCGGCGAGATGGAATTTGGCCTCACCCTCATCAAGGTGGTCGCCATCCTGGCGCTGATCCTGGGCGGAACGGCGATGGTCGTGATGCATCTGGGCCCGCCGGGGCAGCCCGCCGACCTGGCCAATCTCTGGAAGTTCGGCCTGGCACCGCATGGCGTGGCCGGCCTGCTGGCGACCTTGCCCGTGGCGCTGTTCTCGTTCGGCGGCACCGAACTGGTCGGGGTCACCGCGGCCGAGACGGCCGAGCCGGAAAAGGCGCTGCCCAAGGCCATCAACGGCGTGATCCTGCGCATCCTGCTGTTCTACATCGGGTCGTTGGCGGTGATCATGGCCATCGCGCCCTGGAGCACCTTCAGCGGCGGCGAGAGCCCCTTCGTCATGGTCTTCGACCGTCTGGGCCTGCCGGCGGCCGCGAGCATCGTCAATTTCGTGGTGCTGACGGCGGTGATCTCCACCTGCAACAGCGGCGTCTACGCCACCGGCCGCGTGCTGGCGGCCATGGCCGAGCGCGATCAGGCCCCCCGGTCGCTGGCCAAGCTGAACGCGCGCGGCCTGCCGCTCAACGCCCTCAACCTCTCGAGCGGCGCGATGCTGGTCGGGGTGGGGCTGAACTACGTCTTCCCCGATAAGCTCTTCGCCTATGTCATGGCCCTGGTCGCGGCCCTGCTGTTGTGGACCTGGCTGATGGTCGTCCTGGCCCACCTCAACTTCCGTCGACAGCGGACCCGGGCGGGCGAAACCGGCAAGACGCGCTTTCCGATGCCGATCTATCCCGTCGCCAACGGCCTGGTGATCCTGTTCATCGTGGTGGTGGTGGCGATCATGGCGCTGGATCCAGGCAGTCGGCCGGTGTTCTACACCGCTGTCGTCTGGTTCTCGCTGATGGGCGGAGTCTATGTGGCGTGGGGCCGGCGGCGTCGCCTCGGCTGAGGGCCGAAGTAGCTGTCGCGGCGCCTGAACGGGGCGCCACCGAGGCGTTCGGCCTTGGACCGGGCGGGCGTCAGTTCGCGTCGACGCCCAACTCCACGGCGATGGCGCGCAGGGCCCGGATCAGGGCGCTGCGCCGGCGCTCCTGCTGGCAGACCAGATAACCGCGCAGGGGCTGCTCGCGCACCAGGCCGCTGAGGGGGCGGTAGGCGATGCGCGGGTCGGGCGGGCATTCGGACGAGAAGAACGCGCTGACGCCCAGGCCCAGGGCGACCGCCTCGCGGATGGTCTCGCGGCTCTGCAGTTCGAGGGTGTCGGTCGGCTCGACCTCGGCCGCGGCGAGCGCCTGTTCGGTGAAGGCCCGGGTCTTGGAACTCGGCTCGCGGATCAGCAAGGTCGCCTCGGCCAGCCAGGCGATCGGCGTCGTCTCGGCCTGGGTCCAGGCGTGATCGCTGGGCATCGCCATCCACAGGCTGTCGGTAAAGAGCGGGTCGTAGGTGAACTGGCCGTCGGCCGGAGGGTCGCTGGCGATCGCCGCGTCGATCTCCGAGTCCCCCAGCCAGCGCATGACCTGGCGGGCGTTGCCCATCCGGACCTGGACGGTGGAGCCGGGATTCTCGCGGCGAAAGTGCGCGACCATGCGGGCGGCCTGGGGCGGGCAGTCGGAGCCGAGGCGCAGCGAGCCTCCAGCCAGGCTGGTGGCCTCGCCCAGCATGTCGTCGACGTCGGCCGCCGCCGAGAACAGGCGCTCGGTCAGGGCCAGCAGGTCGCGTCCGGCGTTCGACAGCTTCAGCGGCGAGCGGCGGCTTTCGAACAGGCTGACGCCGTGACGCTCCTCCAGCGCCTTCAGCTGCTGAGACAAGGTCGGCTGAGCGACGTTGAGGCGCCGCGCGGCGCGGGTGACGCCGCCTTCCAGGGCGATGGCGTGGAAGGCGCGCAGATGCTGGAAATTGGCGGCCATGACAGGGACGTGACTAGACGATCGCCGTGACGGGGCCGTGACGGTCAAACCGTCATCAACGCCGTCCATAGGCGGCGCCTATGTGCCGCATACAACCAAACGCTTGGCCGACAGACCATCCGGCGCCCCATGAAGCCGTCCGGCGAGGCGGCGATGCGCCCCCGCTCACGGACATCAGGGGAAACCGATGAAACCCGAATTCAGGACGCTGCTCTGCTACGGCGCGGCGGCGATGGCGCTGGCCGGCGGTCAGGCATGGGCCGAGGAAACGACCGCCAAGGACGCCGCGCCCAGCGACGCCAGCATGGTCGACGAGGTCGTCGTCACCTCCGCGACGGTGGCGCGCGGCAACACCATCGTCTCCAACCGGACCATCGCCGCCCAGCCGGCGGCGATGAACATCATCAACGCCATCCAGGACGTGCCGGGCGTGTCCATCCGCGGATCGGACGCCTTCAACGCCGATCCGTGGACCTACGGCGTCAACATCCGCGGCTTCGACGTCAACCTGCGCTCGTCGAAGATCGGCCAGACCATCGACGACATGCCCGCCTACAACGCCTCGTACTATCTGGGCGGCGCGCCGGCCCAGAAGTTCCTGATGAACGAAACGGTCGACCACATCCAGATCGACCAGGGCACGACCAGCGTCGGCTCGGCCTCGGCCTCGGCCCTGGGCGGCACCATCGCCTATGTCACGCGCGACCCGAAGGAAGAGGCCGGCGGCCTGATCTCGGTCAGCGTCGGCGACAACGACGCCCGTCGCTACGCCGGGGTCTATGACACCGGCCGGATCTTCGGCAACACCCGCGCCTATGCCGGCGTCGCCCGCTTCACGGCCTGCCGCTGGGTCCACAGCTGCAGCGACGGCAGCGGCGCCGACGAGTGGCACGCCGAGGCCAAGTCGGTCAGCGAGTTCGACAAGCTGACCGTCACCGCGCGCCTGTCCTACGACAAGGCGGTCGATGACCCGCTGATCGAGGCCTCGCGGAAATTCCTGGACGCCACCACCGCCGGCGACGCCTCGGTCCCGGCCTGGACCGGCACGACCCCGGCCGGCGTCAACGAGAACTGGGCCCACGCCTGGTCGGCGCACCGCGAGAACACGCTGGGCTACGTCAAGTTCGACTACGCCGTGAACGACGCGGTCAAGCTCGAGGTCGCGCCCTACTACCATCACCAGAAGGGGCAGGGCGACTGGGCGCCGCCCTATCAGCAGATCGCGCTGGACCCGACCCTGACCCGCACCATCACCGGCGGCACCGCGCCGGGCGCCAGCCGCAAGAAGGCCTATTACGGCTGGACCGACAGCGCCGGCCGCCAGCGCGTCGTGGTCAAGGGCGTCGACTACACCGACATCGACGGAACCAAGATCAACGCGTCGCTCTGCTATAATCCCGACGGCTCGGTGATCGCCACCTGCACGCCGCTCCAGACCTATCGCACCAGCCTCTACGAGCACGACCGCTACGGCTTCACCTCGAAGGGCGACTTCACCTTCGGCCAGCACCAGGTGCAGGTCGGGGCCTGGTACGAGGAGCTGGACCGCGACTTTGGCCGCGCCTGGCGCCAGATCGTCGATATCCGCAAAGGGCCGGCCTATTACACAAGCCCCCAGCTGATCGACTTCCAACAGCACTTCAAGACCAAGCAGTGGAAGCTGCACGCGATGGACAGCTGGACCCTGGGCGACCTGACCCTGACCGGCGGCGTCCAGAAGTACCTGATCGACATCGACGGCGAGACCGAGGGCTGGGACGCCTACGGCAAGCCGGTGGCGCCGCTGAAGACCAGCCTGAACGCCGACTCCGACCTGCTGTTCAGCGTCGGGGCGCTCTACAAGGTCAACGCCGGCCTGCAGGCCTTCGCCGGCTTCTCGCAGAACTACGGCGCGGTGGGTGACTGGGCGCTGGAGAAGACCCAGACCGACACCTCCAAGCTGAAGTCTTCGGTGGCCAACGACTACGAGGCCGGCCTGCGCTATCGCGGCCCGCGCCTTTCGGCCCAGGTCACCGCCTATTTCATCGACTACGAGCACGCGATCACCTTCTACTCGGCCGACTTCATTTCGGGCGGGCCGTCGGGTTCCACCGGCGGCATCAACTACACCGCGGGCACCTCGGGGGCTTACGCCAACGCCGGCAAGGGCATCGAGAGCAAGGGCGTCGAGGCCAGCGTCAACTTCGACCTGACCGACGAGCTTGGCCTGTTCGGCGCTCTGACGCTGAACGACTCCACCTACAAGGCGGGGTTCCTGGGCGGCACCGCCAACGCCGGCACCGACAAGCCCGTCAAGGCCGGCAACGACGTGCCGGGCGCTCCGACCACCCTGGTCTCGCTGGGCGCGGACTACAGCCACGAAAACTTCCGGGCCGGCGTTCGGGCCAAGTACACCGGCAAGACCGCCGGCGACGCGCCCAACACGCCCAACCTCTACCTGCCGGCCTATACGCTGGTGGACCTGTCGGCCGGTTACCGCCTGCCCTTGGAGGGCGGTCGCAACGCCGACCTGCAGCTGAACGTCACCAATCTGTTCGATGAGAAGTACATCGGCGGCATGCTGGACGAGTTCACCCAGCTCTACACGCGCGGCGCGCCGCGCACCGTCTCGGCGACCCTGAGCTTCAGCTTCTAGGCCGCCACCGGCCGCGCGGGGGTCCCGACCCCTGGATCCCCGCGCGGTCGCCTCCCATTGTGAAGACGCCGTCTCCTCGGACGGCAAAGGACCAGAGATCGTGTCGGAAAAGCATTTCGATCTGGCCGTGGTCGGCGCGGGCATTGTGGGACTGGCCCACGCCCTGGCGGCCGCCCGGCTCGGCAAGCGCGTGGTGGTGATCGATCGCGACGCCCAGGCCAATGGCGCCTCGGTGCGCAACTTCGGTTTCGTGACGGTCACGGGCCAGGCGCGTGGCGAGGTCTGGCGCCGGGCGCGCCGCACCAGCGCCATCTGGGACGAGGTCGCGCTCGCGGCCGGCATTCCGGTCGTCCAGCGCGGCCTGACCCTGCTGGCCCAGCGACCCGAGGCCCGCACCGTGCTGGAAGCCTTTCTCGACACCGAGATGGGCGAAGGCTGCGGATGGCTGGACGCCGACCAGCTCGACGGACGCTTGCCGAACGGCGCGCGCGGGCAGGGGGCCTTGACCAGCACGACCGACCTGCGCGTGGAGTCCCGAGAGGCCATCCCTCGGCTGGCCGGTTGGCTGGAAGCGGTCCATGGCGTGACCTTTCTGCGCGGCGTCGCGGTGCGCGGCGTGGAAACCGGCCGTCTGGAGACCTCGGACGGCGATGTCCGGGCCGAGGCCGTGGTGGTCTGTCCCGGCGACGACCTCTGCACGCTGTTCCCCGACCAGTTCGCCCAGGCGCTGGTGACCCGATGCAAGCTGCAGATGTTGCGTCTGGCCGATCCCGGCTGGCGGCTGCCGGCTCCGGTGATGTCGGATCTGAGCCTGGTGCGCTACCTGGGCTATGCCGACCTGCCGCAGGCCGGGCCGCTGTTGCGGCGGCTTGAGGCCGAGCAGCCCGAACACCTGGAGCACGGCGTCCACCTGATCGTGGTGCAGAGCGCCGACGGTTCGCTGGTGGTCGGCGACAGCCACCACTATGCCGCCACGCCCGATCCCTTCGCTCATGAGCACGTCGACCAGCTGATCCTCGACGAGTTCGCCGCGGTGTTCGGCCAGGCCCCGCCGCCGGTGGTCGAGCGCTGGACCGGGACCTACGCCTCGGCGCGCGGCCACAGCCTGGTGGAGGCGCCGATGCGCCACGTCCGTCTGGTGACGGTGACCAGCGGCTCGGGCGCCTCGACCGCCTTCGCCCTGGCTGAAGACGTCATCGCCGGGCTTTATGACCTGAAGTCGGGAGTCGCCGCATGAGCCTGCAAGCCATCAGGGCCGTCGTCTTCGACTGGGCCGGCACGATGATCGATTTTGGCTGCCGCGCCCCGGTTGTCGCCTTGCGCCGGGTCTTCGCCGACGCCGGGGTGGAGATTACCGAGGCCGAGGCCCGGCTCGACATGGGCAAGGCCAAGCGCGACCATATCCGCGCGCTCCTGGCCCTGCCGCGCGTCGCCGACGCCTGGCGCGCGGTTCATGGCGCGGCCGGCGAAGCGGACGTCTCGCGCCTGCACGACGCGGTTGAGCCGATGATGCGCGCGGCGGCCAAGGACTGCGCGCGGCTGATCCCTGGCGCGGCCGACTTGGCCGAACGACTGGGCGCGGCGGGCGTCAAGGTCGGCTCGTCCACCGGCTACACCCGCGCCATGATGGCCGACATCCTGCCGCTGGCCGCCGAACAGGGCTACGCGCCCCAGGTGGTGGTCTGCGCCGGCGAGACGCTGGAGGGACGGCCTTCGCCATTGATGATGTGGAAGGCCCTGGTCGAGCTGGGCGCCTGGCCGGCCGGCGCCTGCGTCAAAGTGGACGACGCCGTGGTCGGGATCGGCGAGGGCCTGGCCGCCGGAGCCTGGACCGTCGGGCTGTCGGCTTCGGGGAACGGAGTCGGGCTGTCGTGGGAGGCGCTGAACCTTCTGCCGGCTCCCGATCGCGAGCAGCGCATCGCCGCCGCGACCGAGGCGCTGCGCGAGGCCGGCGCGCACTACGTGGTGGAAACCGTCGCGGACCTGGGGCCGGTGCTGGAAGACATCGGCGCCCGGATCGCGGCGGGCGAGACGCCGGACGGGCGTGGCGCGCGATGACCGTCGGTGCGGGTCCTGTCACCCGTTGGCTGAGCCGGGCGCCGTCCTGGGTCTTCGCCCTCTACGGCGGGCTGGCGGCCTTCGCGGCCTATTTCGCCATGTACGCCTATCGCAAGCCGTTCACGGCGGCGAGCTACGCGCACGTGGCCGGTTGGCCCTTCGCCATCGATTTCAAGGTGGTGCTGGTGATCGCCCAGGTCGTCGGCTACGCGGCTTCCAAGATCATCGGTGTCAAGGTGATCTCGGAGATGCGGCCGGAACGGCGGCCCCTCGGCATTCTTCTGTTGATCGGCGGCGCTGAACTGTCGCTGCTGGCGTTCGCGCTCGCGCCTCCGGTGTTCGGACCTCTAGCCTTGTTCGCCAATGGCCTCGGCCTTGGCATGATCTGGGGCCTGGTGTTCGGCTTCCTCGAAGGGCGGAGGCTGTCGGAAGTCCTGGGCGCCATGCTCTGCGCCAGCTTCATCCTGGCCTCCGGGGTGGTGAAGTCGGTGGGCAAGGCTTTGCTCCTGCACGGCGTCGACGACCGCTGGATGCCGGCCCTGACCGGCCTGATCTTCGCGCCGCTGCTGCTGGTCGCCGTGGCAGGCCTCGCGCAATTGCCGCCGCCCGACGCCGCCGACGAAGCCGCCCGCGTCAGGCGCGCCCCGATGACCGCCAAGGCCCGCGCCGCGCTCTTCGCCGCCCACGCCCCGGCGCTGATCCTGCTGGTGGCGGTCTATGTGCTGCTGACCGCGCTGCGGGATTTCCGCGACAACTTCTCGGCCGAGATCTGGACCGAGCTCGGCTACAAGGACGCGGCCTCGATCTTCGCCCTGTCGGAAATCCCCGTGGCGGTCATCGTGCTGGTCGGCCTGTCCCTGTTGATGCGGGTGCGCGACAACCAGCGGGCCGTCGGCTTCAATCTCGGCTTCGTCGCCTTGGGCCTGGGGCTGCTCGGCGTTTCAACCCTGGGCCACCAGTTGGGCCTGCTGGGGCCGGTCGCCTGGATGATCGCGGTGGGGGCGGGCCTCTACATGGCCTACACCCCCTTCAACGGCGTGCTGTTCGACCGGATGATCGCCGCGACCGGCAGTGTCGGCACGGCGGGGTTCCTGATCTATGTCGCCGATTCCAGCGGCTATGTCGGCAGCGTCGTCCTGCTGCTGGTGCGCTCGTTCGCCAGCCTGGACCTGGCCTGGAGCGGCTTTCTCAGCGCCGCCGCCTATGTCACGTCCGTACTCGGACTGGTGGGAGTGTGCCTGGCCCGACAACTGCTGACCCATCGCGGAGGTCGCGCCGACGGGGCTCCAGCGCGACCGGTTCCGCGAACGGCCGATTTGTCGTGACCAAGGCGGAGGGCCGGGATCAGCTCATGATCCCGACGAACACCGAGCTGGCGACGCAGAAGATCACGACCCCCAGCGGCGGGACTTTCCAGCGCTCCAGGAGCAGGTATGCGGTCGCCGCTATGGCGACGTCGCGCCCATCGCGGATGGAACTGGTCCAGACGGGGTCGTAGAGCGCCGCCGCCAGGACGCCGACCACGGCGGCGTTGATCCCGGCCAAGGCTCCCCTTGCCCCCGGGCGCCGGCTGATCCAGCTCCAGAGCGGCACCCCCGCCAGCACGATCAGCATGCCCGGGAGAAAGATGAAGAGGGTGGCGATCAGAGCCCACAGCGCCGCCACCGCGGCGCCATGCGGGGAACCGGCCGCCGCGCCGAGATAGGTCGCGAAGGTGAACAGCGGGCCAGGGACGGCCTGGGCCGCGCCATAGCCGGCCAGGAACCGGTCTTCGGTCAGCCACCCCTGGGGAACCAGCGCGTCGTGCAGCAGCGGCAGGACCACGTGTCCGCCGCCGAACACCAGAGCGCCGGCCCGGTAGAAGACCCCCATCAGGTCGGTCGTCGAACCGGGCGCCAGGCTGCCCAGCCATGGCAGTCCGACGAGAAGCGCGACAAAGGCCGCGAATGCGCCGACCCCGACGCGTCGGCGCACGGGCAGGGCGGGCGGCGACGGGGGCAGGTCCACGCCGCGGCAGAACACGGCGCCGCCGACGGCGCCGAGCGCCAGCGCGCCCAGCTGCATGGCCGAGCCGCCGACCACGAGCAACAGGGCCGTGGCCGCGAGCGCCAGGCCGGCGCGGGGCAGGTCCGGGCACAGCTTGCGTCCCATGCTCCACACCGCCTGGGCGACGACCGCGACGGCGACCAGCTTGAGGCCGTGCAAGCCCGCCAGCGTCAGCGGATCCTTCAGGCCTGGGGCGGCCAGGGCGAACAGATAGAGCGCCAGGGCCGATGGCAGGGTGAAGCCGATCCAGGCCGCGAGGGCGCCCAGCCATCCGGCGCGCTTGAGACCGATCAAGGCGCCGACCTGGCTGCTGGCCGGTCCGGGCAGCATCTGGCACAGCGCGACCAGGCCGGCGTATTCGTCCGCCGACAGCCATTGGCGGCGTTGGACATAGGCCCGTTCGAAATAGGCGAGGTGGGCGATGGGGCCGCCAAATGACGTCAGCCCCAGGCCCAGCGAGACCCCCAGGACTTCCAAGGCTGATGGTCGGCGCGGACTCGGCGGGACCGGAGGCGCCGCCGTCACGCGCGGGTCACGGCTGGTCGACCGGCGCCGGGTCGTGAACCTCGCGCACCAGTTCGCGCACCCGCGCCTTGGCGACGGCCAGCGCTTCCAGCCCCAAGGGCGTGGCGCGGTAGAGCCGGCGGAACGTCCGCCCGATCTGTTCCTTGCGCGACGAGAGGTAGCCGTTGCGCTCCATCCCGTGCAGCATCGGATAGAGCGTGCCGGGGCTGAGCTTGTAGCCGTGATGGCCAAGCTCCTCGATCATCCATTGTCCATAGATCTCGCCGTCGGCGGCATGGTGCAGAACGTGCAGCCGGATCAGGCCGGCGAGAAGATCGTGGTGCTCCAGCACGCAGGGTCATTCCGTTGCCGGCTCCACGAAATCGAAGATCGATAACGAGAGCCATGTGTAGGCGCGGTTGACGCCCTTGTCACGACCCGTTCAAGCCGCTTGAGCGTTCGCGGATCATGCCCGCTGGTGAAGCCATCGCGATAGGCTAAGATTGTGAGGTGTTGGCGCGATCACCGAGGCGCGAGCGGCTGGCTTGCGACGGACGTTCAGCCGAGGTGACCGAACCAACGCCCTAGCGGGCGCCGAACGAGCGGGGCAGGCCACGATGGATGAAACAGCGGTCAGCGTGAGGCTGCCCAGGACGGCTCCGGTCATGCTGATCGCATGCGCCCTGATCGGCGTGGCGCTTCTGACCATCGGGCCGGGGAGCTATCCCGAGCTCCATACGGTTCTGGACACCGGCATGGCGCTGCTGTCGGTGGTGCTGGCGCTGATGCTCTGGGACACGGGAGAGCATCTGCAAAGCGAGGTCGCCCGCCGATTGGCGATCGGCTTCGCCGTCACCGGCGTGATGGAACTCGTGCATGTGCTGGTGGCCATCGAGTGGTCCGGCGCGTTCGCGGCGGTTTCCGCCGCCAAGGGGACGCTGCGGCCCTCCACCTGGCCGCCACCGTCGCATCTCCTGCCGCTTTCGGTGCTCGGCGCCCTGCTCTGGCCCCTGCGGGGAAGGCTGGCGCTGTTGTCGTTCGCCGCCAGCGTCGCCGTGATCGCGGCGGCGTTGTTCGCCGTCTTTCACTACGCGCCGACCTACGCGGCTCCCGGTTTCCTTGGCGTCACGCGTCCCGCGCTGGTGTTCGCGCCGGTCCTGTGGATCGCGGCCGGCGGTGTCGCCTGGCGTCTGAGAGGACGAGACCAGGTCGCCTCGGCGCTTCCGACCACGGCCGCGGTGCTGACGGTCGCCAACATCATAATGCTCTATTCGCGGGCGCCGGCCGACGGACCGGCGATGGTCGCCCATCTCGGGAAGATCGCCGGCGACATGACGCTGCTCCTGTTTCTCCTGCGGATGGCTTCGAGCGACCTGCAGGCGCGCATCCGCGCGGAAGCGGGGCTGTCCCGGCTCAACGCTGAACTCGATCAGCGGGTGAGCGAGCGGACCGGCGAACTCATGGCGGCCAACAGCACGCTCGAGCAGGAGATCAAGGCCCGCCGTGAAAGCCAGCGCCTGCTTGAAGCCATTGTCGAGAATTCTCCGGCCGTCATCTATGTCAAGGACCTCGAAGGGCGCTACCTGCTCGTCAACCGCCGCTACGGCGATATCTTTCACGTCGACGCCGATGGGATGGTCGGAAGGACCGACTACGACATCTTCCCGCAGGACACGGCCGACGCGTTTCGCGCCATGGACGAGCGCGTCGCCGAGGCGGGGCAGCCGCTCCTGGAAGAGGAGGTCGCCCCTCACGACGACGGCCTTCACACCTACCTCTCGGTGAAGTCGCCGCTCCGGGACGATGCCGGCCAGCCGTACGCCGTCTTCGGGATTTCGACCGACATCACGGAACGCAAGCAGGCGGAAATCCGGGTCCAGACCCAACTTGAACGGCTGGCGCTGCTGGACGAGATCACCCGCGCCATCGGTCTGCGCCAGGACATCGAGAGCATCTTCCAGGTGGTCGTGCGCAGCATCGAAAGCCAGCTTCCGGCCGACTTCGCATGTCTCTGTCTGTACGACGGCCTCGATCGGACGCTGACGGTCGCGGCGGTGGGCGTCAACAGCCAGGCCTTGGCGCTCGAGCTGGCCATGCCCGAGCGCGCGCGCATCGAAATCGACGAGAACGGCCTCTCGCGCTGCGTCAAGGGCCAGCTCGTCTACGAAGCCGACATCGCGGACATCCCTTTCCCGTTCCCCCAACGCCTCGCGCGCGGCGGGTTGCGCGCCCTAGTCGCCGCGCCGCTTCAAGCCGAGAGCAAGGTCTTCGGCGTGATGATCGTGGCGCGTTTCGCGGCCGAGAGCTTCGTCAGCGGCGAATGCGAGTTCCTGCGGCAGCTCAGCGAGCATGTGGCGCTGGCCGTACACCAGGCCCAACTGCATCAGGCGCTGCAGGACGCCTACGACGATCTGCGCCTATCGCAGCAGACGATCCTGCAGCAGGAGCGCCTGCGCGCGCTGGGCCAGATGGCCAGCGGTATCGCCCACGACATCAACAACGCCCTGTCGCCGGTCGCGCTCTATACGGAGTCGATGCTAGAAACCGAAACGGGCCTTTCGGCGGAGGCCCGGGGCAATCTCCAGGTCATCCAGCGCGCGGTCGAGGACGTGAGCCACACCATCGCGCGAATGAAGGAGTTCTACCGGCAGCGCGAGCCCCAGCTCATCCTCGCGCCGGTCAGGCTGCACGAACTGGTCCAACAGGTGCTGGATCTGACCAAGGCGCGCTGGAGCGACATGGCCATGCGGCGGGGCGCCGTCATCGACGTCCGGACCGAGCTCGCGGACGACCTGCCGCCGACCCTGGGCGTGGAGAGCGAAATCCGCGAGGCGCTGATCAACCTCGTCTTCAACGCCATCGACGCCATGCCTGACGGCGGAACCCTGACGCTGCGGATCAAGCCGGCGGTGGGCGGGAAGGGGCGGGCGCGTCGCGTGGCCGAGGTCGAGATCGAGGACACAGGCTCCGGCATGGACGATGAGACGCGCCGCCGTTGCCTGGAGCCGTTCTATACGACCAAGGGCGAACGCGGGACGGGGCTTGGCCTGGCGATGGTGTACGGCGTCGCGCAGCGCCATGGCGCCGAGCTGGATGTCAGGTCGGCTCCCGGCGAGGGGACGACGGTTCGCCTGAGTTTTCCGGCGCCGGCTGAAGTCACGATCGCGGCCGCCAAGGGCGACCAGGACATCATGCCACAGCGGTTGCGCCTGCTGCTCGTCGATGACGATCCGGTGCTCCTCAAGGCGCTGGGCGACACGCTGAGCGCTGACGGTCACGTCGTCACCACGGCCCACGATGGCCGCGCCGGGATCGACGCCTTCGCGGCGGCGAACGACGGCGAGACTCGATTCGCCGCGGTCATCACCGATCTTGGCATGCCCAAGATCGATGGGTGGAAGGTGGCCGCCGAGATCAAGGCCTTGTCCCCGTCCACGCCTGTCATCCTGCTGACAGGCTGGGGGCAGGGCCTGCTCGCGGACGCCGACATGCCGCGACATGTCGATCAACTCCTGAGCAAGCCGCCGAAGCTCAGGGAAATTCGGGAAGCCCTGGCGAACCTGTGTCCGGAGGCCACGCCTTGACGAACCGCGCCGCGACCGAGCCACCTCCGCCCCGCATCCTCATCGTCGACGACGAGGCCGCGAACCTGACGGCGCTGCGCGTCACCCTGGGCCACCAGGGCTACGAGACCGAGGGGTTCACCGATCCGACCGCCGCGCTGGCGGCGCTCAAGCAGGGCGGGTTCGACCTGCTGCTGACCGACCTCAGGATGCCGGACATGGGTGGCGTGGAGCTGCTGCAGCGGGCCCAGGCGCTTGATCCGAACCTAGTCGGTGTGATCATGACCGGCGAGGGCAGCATCGCCTCCGCCGTGGAGGCGATGAAGACCGGCGCGCTGGACTACATCCTCAAGCCCCTCAAGCTTGGCGCCATCCTGCCCGTGCTGTCGCGCGCGCTGACCATGCGCACACTCCGGCTGGAGAACGCCGCGCTGGAACGCAGCGTCCGCGAGCGCACGGCGGAACGGGAGAAGGCGCTTCGGGAAGTCGAGAACCAGACGACCGAGCGTCTGCGGGCCGAGCAGGCCATGATGCAGATTCAGAAGATGGAAGCGCTCGGGCAACTGACCGGCGGCGTCGCCCACGACTTCAACAACCTGCTCATGGCCATCGACGGCGCCTTGCACCTCCTCGACAAGCGCCTGGAGCCCGACCATGTCGGTCGCAAATATATCGAGGGTGCGCGCGAGGCGACGCGGCGGGGCGCGCGGGTGACAAACCAGCTTCTCGCCTTTTCGCGCACCCAGCGCATCGAGCTGCAGCCGATCGACGCCTGCGCGGCGTTGCGGGAGGCCGCGCCGATCATCGCCCACGCGCTGGGGCCGACCATTTCGTTGAGGCTCGACTTCGCGCCCGGCGAGATCTGGACCAAGACGCATCGGGACCAGCTGGAGCTCGCCGTGGTGAACCTGGCGGTGAATGCGCGTGACGCCATGCCCGACGGCGGCGAGGTCGTGCTGGGCGTCGCGCCCGGGGATGGGCCGGCCGCGGTCATCTGGCTGCGTGACGACGGCTGCGGCATGACGCCGGAAACGGCGACCCGGGCGCTGGAGCCGTTCTTCACCACCAAGGAACGCGGCAAGGGCACGGGCCTGGGCCTGACCCAGGTCTATGGCTTCGCCCATCAGTGCAAGGGTGAGGTCTCGATCGAAAGCGCGCCCGGCGCGGGCGCGACGGTGCGGATCGTCCTGCCGCGCATCGAGGCTCCGGCGGCCGAGGTCAAGGAGCGGCCCGCCGACATATCCGTCGCGCGCGGCGGCCGGGTCGATCCGGGACGGATCAAGGTGCTGGTCGTCGATGACGACGACGCCGTTCGCCAGGTCCTGGTCGACGGCCTGCGCGTCGAAGGTTTCGACGTCATCGAAGCCGCGGGCGGCGTCGACGGCCTGGCCGCGCTGCAGAGCCGGTCGCCGGACGCCCTGGTGGTGGACTTCGCGATGCCGGGCATGAATGGCGCCGAGGTCGGCGGGCGCGCCCGGGCCCTGAGGCCCGGATTGCCGATCGTGTTCTGCAGCGGCTACTCCGACACGGCCCAACTCGAGAAGGTGGAGGGCGCGGTGCTCCTGCGTAAACCCGTCTCCATCGGGGTCCTGGGGCGCGCGGTCATGGATCTGGTGGCGGCTCAGACGGTCTGAAGGAGATTTCGGTCTGCCGCCAGGTCGCCGCCGGGGGCGGAAATCCCGCCGCGTCGATGCCGCTCAGCGAGATGATCTCGCTTGGCGCGATGGGGGGAATATTCTCCTAGGGCGCGGAGGGAGGCGACCATTCGCGGGTATCCGCACCGGACCAGGCGGGATGCGACGCGGCGTCCTGGAGCGGGCTTTTTGATCAGGTCGCCGTCCGGTCGCGGGTTCCGACAAAAAGTCTCGACACGGTCGTCAAGGTCAAGCTAGGCACCCATAAGTTGTTCCTGGGGGCGTCATGCGTACGAATTTGAACCAGCGGCCATCGCGGTCGCTGCGGCTGCGACTGCTCGGTTGCAGCCTGGTGGCGCTTGCCGCCGCCGTCGCTGGCGCCGCACAGGCCGATTGCCTTCCCACCCCGGCGCCCGCGGGGCCGATCCTCTGCTCCGGCGCTACCGTCGGCGGCGTGGCGATCTCGACCAGCACCAACGTCACGGTTCAGGCCGGAGCCAGCGTCGCGGGCGCGCTCTACGAGCACGCGATGACCTTCACTTCGCTGGGCACGGTCGGCACGGTCGCCAGCCTGCAGGTCGATGGCCTGGTCAATGGTCTGGGGCAGGGCGGCGTGGTGGTGCTGAGCGGCACGGTTCCCAACTTCAACTATCCGTCCACCCGCCTGGACATCAAGGTGGGGCAGGGCGGCGTGATCGTCGGGCGCGTCGGTGTCTTGACCCATTGGCAAGGCGCGCCCGGCTACAACACGGCGGGTGCGACGCTCGACAACAGCGGCCTGGTGCAGGGGTCCGACGAGGGGCTTACGAGCTCCGACGCGCAGCACAGCGGCTTCCTGTCGGTCAACAACCGGGCGACCGGCGTGATCCGGGGCGCGTACGGCGCGATCTTCGGTTCGGTGATGTACCTGACCAACGCCGGCCTGATCGATGGCGGCATCGACGCCGCCTACGAGCTGCCCAGCTCGGGCAGCTACGCCATCATCCCGCAGTCGGTCAACAATTCCGGCGTGATGACCGCCAGCTACAACGAGGCTACGCTTGATCTGAAGGGCGGCTGGCTGACGGTCACCAACAGCGGCCAGATCGTCAACACCGGGCCCGGCGAGGCCATCGACGCGGCCAACCGCCTGAACCTGACCAACGCGGCGGGCGGTCTGATCCGATCGGCTGGCGGCGTCGCCATCCGCGCGGGCGGTGGAACCTTCGTCAACCGCGGCGCGATCGACGGCTCGGTCGTCCTGTCGGACCAGGCGACCTTCGACACGATGGGCGGAACCCTGAACGGTGACCTGTTGTTCGGCGCCTCTGACGACACCCTGGTCGCCGGCTGGGACAGCGCCAGCGGCCGGTTGGCCGGGATCGCGGGCCGCGTCGACGGCGGCGGCGGGGTCAACACCCTGCGGTTCGACCTGGCGCAGGACGCCAATGTCGACGCCCTGCTCGGGGCGGTCGCGCTGCCGACCAACTTCCAGAACCTGGCCTTGAATCTGAGCAATGACGCCAAGGTCAGCCTGACTGGCGACGCGCCGTCTGGCCTGATGGTCAACGGGACCGGCAGCTTCACGACCAGCGGCGTGGTGACCACCAACGGCACGGCCCTCAAGCTGGGCTTCTACTACCCGTCGCCCCTGAACTTCACCAACACCGGCAGCATCGTCGCGACCTTCAATCCTCCCACGGCCAACGACTACGCCCTGGATGTCCGCAGCATCAAATCCTTCAGCAATGAGGGCACGATCACCTCGGAGGGCGGCAACGGCGTCACCGCCTACATGGACTATACCGGGGTGCTGAAGAACAGCGGCTCGATCATCGCCACGGGCATGGGCCTGAACCTGAACGGCGGCCTGAACAACACCGGCCTGATCCGTTCGACCCAGGGCGCGGGCCTGACCGTGTGGAGCGGCTCCGCGATCTCGACCAACACCGGCACGATCGAAGGCGTCACCATCGGCGCGGCCGTCAACAGCACGATCCTGGCCAATACCGGAACGATCCGGGCCAGCAACGGGGTCGGGGTCAAGAGCGGCAGCTACGCCAGGATCGACAACCAGGCCGGCGGTGTGATCACCGGGACCAAGGCGTCGGTGTCACGTGACGGCGGCGACGGCTTCTATACCGCCGTGCTCAACGCCGGCGTCCTGAACGGCGACGTCGACCTGCGCAACGCCTTCACGCCGTCCGATAGCCCGAACCTCTATGCCGACAAGGGCGGCACGCTGAACGGCTCGCTTTCCATGGGAACCGGCTGGGACACGGTGATCACCGATCTGTCGCGCCTGGTGAACGGCAAGTTCACGGGCGTCACCGGCACGGTCAACGCCGGCGGCGGCGCGGGGGTCGACACCCTGCTGCTCACCGTCACGGAAGACGCCACCCGCACCTTGACCATGCCCGACAGCTTCGAGCAGCTCGCTCTCGACCTCGCCGGCGGCGCGGCGCTCAAGCTGACCCTCGACCGGCCACTGACCAGCACGCTGTCCCTAACGGGCGAGGGCAGCCTGGATCTGACCGCGGACATTTCGGTCAGCAAGGGAAGCTACGCAATCAGTCTGTTCGGTCCGTCGGCGGCTTCGGCGGAGCAGTTCGGCTATGGTTCGAACCCGGGGAAACTGTCGGTGATCAGCCGCGGCGCCCTGACCATCACCCAAGCCCCGTACTACTACGCCTCGGGCGTCACTCTGGCGGCCGACTCAACGTTCGAGAACGCCGGCAGCCTGACGATCAGCGGCGATCCGAGCACCTATTCCATGCCCGTCGGAATCTATGGCGGCGCGGCGGTGATCAATTCCGGCGTCATCAACCTGTCGAGCGCTATCGGCATTAGCGGCGCGACGAGCTTCACCAACACCGGAACCCTGAAACAGACACCCGGACCGGGACTCTCGATCGGAGTCCAGAACGTGGCGGCCGTCGTCAACAGCGGAACGATCGAGACCGGCGGCCTGGCCGTGGGCCTCTACGGCTTCGGCAACGCCCCTCTCACGGTCGCCAATAGCGGCGTGATCCGCAGCACCGGCGCGGACGCCGTCAGCGGCGGCTATTCCAAGCTGGAGCTGACCAATAGCGTCACTGGCGTCATCGAGAGCACGACCGGCTACGCGTTCACGAGCTCGGGCGACGCCGTCCACATCGTCAACGCCGGAACGATCACCGGCGACATCGGCCTGCGGGGCTTCAGCGCCGACAAGATCGAGAACACCGGAACGATTACCGGCGACATCGCCACCGGCTATGGCGACGACGTGGTGATCAACAACGGCACGATCATCGGCGACGTGGCGTTGGGCGACGGCAACGACAGCTTCACCCTGAGCGTCAACGGCGTGATCAAGGGCGTCGTCGACGGCGGTTACGGTCTGGACATCCTGACCCTCGACTCCAGCAAGGGCGGCAGTGTCTCTTCCAGCCAGTTCGTCAACTTCGAAGCCTTCCGCCAGACCGGCGGCGGCAGTCTGAGCTATTCGGGCGTGTTCCTGGGCGGGCCCATCGTCATCGCCGGCGGCGGGGCCGAGGTGCTGGCCGGAACCAGCCTCACCGCGCCGGGCGCGACGACATTCCTGGGCACGAGCGGCTCCGAGCAAGTGACCATCGGCGGAACGATCTCGGGCGGCGTGTCGCTGGGCGGCGGCGCCGACACGGTGACCAACCGCGGCGCCATCGGCGCGGCCGTGCTGCTGGGCGCGGGCGACGACGTCTATACCGAGGGCGCGGGCTCGACCGTGGCCGGCGCCATCGACGGCGGCGCGGGTGGCGACAGCTACATCGCCGAACTGGATGGCGACCGCACGGGCCTTCACACTCGCACCGGTTTCGAGCGCCTGGGCGTTATCGGCACGGGAAGGCTGACCCTGGCGCTGGACCAGAATTGGGACGCGATCAGCCTGGCCGGCACGGGCCTGACCCTGCAGCAGGGAACCTTCACGGTCGGCGGCGTGTCGGGTGGCGACACGGCCGAAATCGTGACCCTGGATCGTGACGTCGCCAAGGTCGACCTGGCGGGCGGCGACGACGCCCTGACCCTGGGCGGCGACGCCTTCGCCGGCGCCTATGCCGGCGGGACAGGGACTGACGCTCTCGCCTTCACGACCGCCAACACGGTGACCGTCAGCGGTTCGATCACGGGCTTCGAGACGATCTCCCTGGCCGGCGGCAATCAGCTAAACGTCTCGGGCGTCCTTGGCGCCAGCGGCGACGCGTTCGCCTTCACGGGCGGCGGCCAGACGCTGTCGGTGCTGTCCGGCGGCAAGCTGGACGGCACGGTCGACCTCGGCGCCGGCGACGACGTGTTCAGGCTCGCCGCGGGCGGCCAACTGCTCGGCGTCGTGCTGGGCGGGACTGGAAACGACCTCGTCGCCATCGATCTGATCTCCGACCTGTCGCTACGCGGCGACCAGCTACGGCAGTTCGAGACCCTGCAGGTCACGGGCACGGGCGCGCTTAACTTCACGGGCGGCGCGGCCAAGTTCGACCACCTGCTCACCGCCAGCCAGAACCTCGTCGTCGCGGCGGGCTCCAGCCTGGACGCCGGGGACCTGACGTTCGACGGCGCGGCGAACATCATGATCGTCAGCGGCGCGTTCTCGGGCGCGCTGAACCTGGGAGGCGGCGACGACGTCCTGCGCCTGACCACCGGCGGAACCCTCACGGGCTCGGCCAATGGCGGGACCGGGAACGACCGGCTCGAACTGGCGCTGGGCGGCGCCGACGCCGCGCCGATCGCCCTGGGCGCCACGCCGTTCTCGGGTTTCGAGACGCTCAGCCTGCAATCGGGCGTCGTCAGCCTGGCCGGCGACTACGGCTTCGACACCATCCAGGTTTCGAACGGACGCCTGATCGGCCTGGCCGGCTCGCGTCTGGCCGCGCGGACCATCACCGTCGCCCAGGGCGCGACCTTCGGGTCGGCCGGCCTGGTGACCGGCGACATCACCGTGGCCGGCACGCTCAGCCCGGGCGCCTCGCCGGGCACGATGACGGTGGTGGGCAACGTCGCCCTGGCCTCGGGTTCGACGACCCTGTTCGAACTCACCCCGACGGTCAGCGACCAGCTGGTGGTCTCGGGAACGGTGAGCATCGCCCCGGGGGCGACCCTGAAATTGATAAGCTCCGCGGTCCTGGTCCCGGGTCAGACGCGCGACCTGATCGTGGCCGGCGGGATCACCGGGTCGTTCTCGACCATCGACGGCGCCCAGGCCCTGAACCTTCACGTTCGGCAGTCGCCCACGCGCCTGCGGGTTCTGGGGCTGTTCTCGACCGACACAACCTTCTCGTCCCAGGTGTCGGGCGTGGTCGCCACGCTGAACGCCGCCCTGATCGGCGACAAGGTCGGCGCGCCGCTGATCGCCGCCCTGCCGCTTCTGGTCGATGCGACGACAGGCAAGAGCGCTCCGAAGGCCCTGGCCCGGCTCACCCCGCAGGCCTACGCCTCGGCCTCGCAGTTGGCGACGGAGGACGGTCTGTCGATCGTAGACGCCTCGCGCGGCCAGGCCCGGTTCGCGCCGGACACGCCAGGCCCGTTCGGCTTCGGCCAGGTGATCGCCAGCCGCCGCACCCTCGACGGCGACGCCGCCGGCGGCGTGGCCGAAGGCAAGATCAACAGCACGGGCGGGCTGAGCGGTGTCGGCTACGGCGCCAAGAACGCCTGGATCGGGGCCTTCGCCGGCTATCTCAGCGGCCGCCAGCGGATCGACGCCCTGGACGCGCGCACCGACACCGACAGCTTCGTGGTCGGGGCCCAGGGCCAGGTCCGGTTCGGCGGCTTCGCGCTGGGCGTGATGGCGGCCCATGACGCCGCCGACGCCGACACCCGCCGCGCCGCGCCGGGCGGGGCGACGGCGTTCGGCGGCTACAAGCTCAAGAGCTGGGTTGGCGACGTCAACCTGACCTACCGCGCCAAGCTGAACGCCGACTGGGCCGTCCAGCCGCGCCTGGGGGTCAGCTATGTCCACGCCAACCGGGACGGCTTCGTCGAACGGGGCGGCGGCGCCTTCAGCCTGACCGTCCAGAGCGAAAAGACCACCAGCTGGTTCGTCGACGGGCAGGTGGAAGTGCTGGGCGGGCAGGCGGCCGACGAGCGCCTGCACCCCTACGCCTCGGTGGGCTTCCGCACGCGGGCGGGCGGTGACGACGCCACGGCCTCCGCGTCGCTGGCCGGGCTGCCCACGCCGCTGACCGTCTCGGGCCTGAACCGCGACGGAACCCTGGCGACCGTCGGCGCCGGGCTGGGCTACGACATCTCCCGTGGCCTGACCGTGTCGGCGACCTATGCCGGCGAGTTCGGCGACGGAGGACGGCAAGGCGCGCTGGTCGGCCTGCGCTGGTCCTTCTAACGGGCGCCACGATCCGCGAGCCAGGCTCGCGGATCGTGGAGGAAGGAATATTTTCCTGGTCGACTGTCGATGTCGCGGCCTCCAAGGGTCGCGACTGGACTACAGGCTGATCCCCCTGGCGTCCCGTCGCTCGCCGCTTCGTGGGCGGCGAACGACGGCGGTCTTATCCTCAATCCGCGCCGCCGCCCTGTCCCGTCGCGGTTCTATCGATCGTCGAGGCTGACAGGGTGAAGCTGAAGGTCTGGGGCGCGAGTGGAATGCGGTACTTCATGTGGGCCCGCGCCTTCAGGCTCC
This sequence comes from Caulobacter sp. AP07, assembly GCF_000281955.1. GTDB lineage: Bacteria > Pseudomonadota > Alphaproteobacteria > Caulobacterales > Caulobacteraceae > Caulobacter. Next base: position 65,675 of record NZ_AKKF01000008.1, read on the forward strand.
AGGTGTCGTCGCCGCCGATCCCGACCTGGGCCGCATCGACCAACAGGCTGACATGGTCATGGGGGCGGATGTCCGAGGAGCGCCAGGTTCCCGGCGGGTGACGTTGCAGGTCCTCGTAGGGGAAGGCCAGCACGTTCATCGACAGGGGCGCGGCGCCGGTGATCCTCACGCCCGGAGCCTGGCCGTTGCCGATGTCCATCCAGCGGACGTCCACCTTGTTGCCGGTTTCCTGGGGGCGCATGTAGTCGTGGTTCTGGTTGGCGATCTTGCCGTGCCAGAGACCGAAGGCGCCGCTCCATTTGCGATCCGAATAGGTCTCGTGCGGGCCGCGGCCGTACCAGGCGACGTCGGTCATGGTCGTCGGCATGCTGAACGCCAGGCCCACCCTCAGGGGATCGGGAAGGTCCTCCTTGGCGGGTGTGAAGCGGCCCGTGACGGTGACGGCGCCGTCGTTCGCCATGGCGTAGGTGCTCAGGAAGCGCACCGCGCCGGCGCCAAGGACATATTCGATCGCGACGGCTTGACCCCCGCCAGGCAGCGGCTGGACGGTGACGCTACGCACGTCGCGCTCCTCCGAATAGCGGCGCCAGGCGGCGTGGGTCTTGTCGACGCCGGCGCCCAGGTCGTTATCGGTCAGCGCACGATAGAAGTTGGGCGCGCCGCCGGTCAGCACCGTCTTGCCGGCCAGGACGTAGCGGGTGACCAGGCCCGTCTTGGGGTCGATCACCAATTCGGCGTCCTTGGTCGCGAGCCGAACGCCTTGCGCGTCCTGTGTCGCGACGACCTGGCCCTTGGGCGCGAGCGGCGTTGGGCGGGATGTCGTTGTCGGCAACACGAACTGATCCCAGGCGACGACTTCGTCCGCCGGCACCAGCGGAATGCTGTCGGCCTTGGCGCGCGCGCGAAGGGTCACGATGCGCTCCACGCCCGGTGCGCTGGGAGCGGGTAGGGTGATGGTCAGATCTTCCGTCGCCCGGGCCGCCGTCTTCAGAGGAGGGAGCTGGCCATGGGCGACGGGCTTGCCGTCTTCCAGCAGCTCCCATTGAAGATCGAAGCCCGACAGGTCGCGAAAGTCGTGGCGGTTGGTCAGCTTGAAGCGGCCCGCGGCGGCGTCCACCGCCTCGAAGGCGACCGGGGCATAGACCTTCTTCAGTTCATGCAGTTGCGGGTTGGGCGTACGGTCGGGCTGGTTGAGGCCGTCGCCGAACTCGATGTCGCCGCCGGGGTTGGGGCCGTAGTCGCCGCCGGTCTTCCAGAACGGTCGGCCTTCGGCGTCCTTGCCGTTCATGCCCTGGTCGACCCAGTCCCAGACGAAGCCGCCCTGCAGTTTCTTCGGATGGGCGTAGATGACGTCCCAATAGTCCTTCAGCACCCCGCCGCTGTTGCCCTGCATGTGGGCGTATTCGCACTGGATCAACGGCTGGGTGAAGCGTGGGTCGTTGGCGTAGTCGATCAGCTTGTCGAACTGGTCGTACATGGGCGCGTAGATGTCGGCATAGGCGTTGGGAGAGTGGGTGTCGTCCAGCACGCTCCAGCCCAGGAAGCTGATCAGCCGGCTGGGGTCGCGTTTGCGGATCCAGGCCGCCGCCTTTTCGAACGTCGGACCGGTGCCCGCCTCGTTGCCCAGCGACCAGAAGATGATCGAGGGGTGGTTCTTGTCGCGCTCGACCATGTTGGCCACGCGGCTGACATGGGCGGCTTCCCAGGCCGGATCGAAGCCCAGCTCGTAGATCTCGCGCTCGGCGGGCTTGTCCTCCCCCATCGACAGATATTCGTGGGACTCGATGTTGGCCTCGTCCATCACATAGAGGCCGTACTCGTCGGCCAGCGCGTACCAGCGCTCGTCATTGGGGTAGTGCGAGGTGCGTACGGCGTTGATGTTGTTGCGCTTCATCAACTCCATGTCCTTGCGCATCGAGGCTTCGGAGATGACGTGGAAGGTGTCTGGATCGTGCTCGTGACGATTGACCCCCCGGATGATGATGGGGTGGCCATTGACCATCACCTGGCCGTCCTTGATCTCCACGGTGCGGAAGCCGACCTTGTTGGAGGTGGCCGGCAGGACCGCGCCGTCGGCGCCGACCGTCTCGATCAGCAGGGTGTAGAGATTGGGCGTCTCGGCGCTCCAGGTGCGCACGTCGGGCACGGTGGCCGTGATCGAGGCCTTGCCGTCCGTCGCGGGTTTGGCGTCGCGGGTCAGGACCACGCGATCGCCGTCGAGGAGCGTGGCGCGGACCTTCGTGCCGGGCTTGGGCCGGGCGATGTCGACGTCGACCGACAACTGGCCGTTGCGGTAGGTCTTGTCGAGCGAGGCTTTGGCGAAGACGTCGCGGGCCCGGGTCGCGGGCGCGGCCATCAGCCAGACGTCGCGCTCGATGCCGCTGACCCGCCAGAAGTCCTGATCCTCGATGTAGCTGCCGTCGGACCAGCGATAGACCTCGATCGAGACGTTGTTGGCGCCGGCCCGCAGATAGGGCGTGACGTCGAACTCCGAGGGCAGCTTGGAGTCTTCGGAATAGCCCACGGACTTGCCGTTGACCCAGACGTAGAAGGCCGAGTTGGCCGCGCCGATATGCAGGATGACGTCCTTGCCGTTCCAGTCGGCGGGAACGGTGAAATCACGGCGATAGGAGCCGACGGGGTTGGTGGCGTGGGGGATCAGCGGACGGTTGGCCGCGAACGGATAGACGATGTTGTTGTAGCGGGGTTGGTCATAGCCTTCCGCCTGCCAGTCGGCCGGGACCTTGATCGACTTCCAGCCGGAGACGTCGAAGTCGTCGCGCCAGAAATCCTTGGGGCGCTGATCGACGCCGGGCGAGAAGGCGAACTTCCAGTCGCCGTTCAGCGAGCTGAACCGTTTCGAGGCCGACATGTCGCCGGCCAGAGCCAGGTCCCTGGACTCGAAGGGAAAGCCTGTGGAACGGGCGGGTTGCTTGTTGCGGGCGAAGACGGCCGGGTTTTCCCAGTCGGGTCGATCGGCCGAGATCTGCGGTTGAATGGGCTTGGGCGGCGGGCTGGGAGTCTGGGCCTGGGCGCCGACGGCGCCGAGCGCCAGGATCAGCGCCGAGCTCAGCATCAGGCGCGTGGAAAGACCGGTCATCGAAGGGGTTCCGATAGCAAAGAGAGCGTGGGCGGCGCGCTCCTGCGTCGCCGCCCGAAGATCAGGAAAGGGGCCTAGGCCGTCGCCTCGAGCACGAAGCCCGCCGCCTGGAAATCGCCCCTGAGGAACGTCTTGAGGCCGTATTCCATCCAGAAGGCGCCGCTGGCCTGGGCGGGATTGGAAGGATCGTTCACGCCCGCGATGGCTCGCAGCCTGTAGGTCGCCTTGGGATCCAGGCCGCGAAGCTGGATCAGCGGCGGCGGCTGCAGCTTGCTGGTCGAGTGGACGAAGGCGAACAGCGCCGCCTGCTTGCGATCGGGCGATACGGACAGGGTGACCGAGCGCTCGGAGCCATCACGGGGCGAGACCAGGCGATAGAGATCGCCGCGCTGCACCGTGGCGCGGATCGTCTTGTACTCGGCGATCAGCCGCTTGGCCGTGGCGAAGTCCTCGTCCTTCCAGTGGTTGAGATTGGCGCCGATCCCCAGGCCGCCCTGCATCGAAACCAGGAAGCGGTATTCCAGCGAGGTGGTCCGCTGGTTGACCCAATTGGGCGAGTCGGTGACCCAGGCCATCATCACCGCGGGGGTATAGGCGTGGGTGAAGCCGTCCTGGATCGTGAGGCGGTCATAGGGATCGGTGTTGTCCGACGGCCAGACCTGGTCGGTCAGGGCCATGACGCCCATGTCGACCCGACCGCCGCCGCCGGCGCAGGATTCGATCTCCAGCTTGGGGTGGCGCCGGCGCAGCTCGGCCAGGATCCAGTAGAGGTTGCGGACCGCCGCGACATAGATCTTCTGCTCGTCGTCGGGGGATTGCTCCGACCAGCCGGGCTCGGACCAGTTGCGGTTGTGGTCCCATTTCAGGAAGGCGATGTCGTTCTGGCTGACCAGGTCGTCGAGCACTTTGAGCAGGTGATCGCGCACATCCTTGCGCGCCAGGTTCAGCATCATCTGGTTGCGGCCCTCGGTGCGAGGCCGGGTCGGGAAGTTGATCACCCAGTCGGGATGGGCGCGGTAGAGGTCGCTGTCGGCATTGACCATCTCGGGCTCGACCCACAGGCCAAACTCCATGCCCAGGCCGCGGACCTTGTCGATCAAGGGCTTGAGGCCATTGGGGAACTTGGCGCGATTGACCGTCCAGTCGCCCAGGCCGGCCTTGTCGTTGTTGCGCGCGCCGAACCAGCCGTCGTCCATGACGAACCGCTCGACGCCGATCGTCGCCGCCTTTTCCGCCAGCGCGATCTGGCCAGGCTCGGTGACCGCGAACTCGGTGGCTTCCCAGGAATTGTAGAGCACCGGCCGCAACCGGGCCTTGGCGCCGCCCGGCAGGATGTTCTGGCGTTGGAAGCGGTGCATCAGGCGCGAGGCGCCGCCCATGCCCTGACCGGAATAACCGGCGTAGAGCACGGGTGATTCCAAGGTTTCGCCGGGCTGCAGCCGGTAGGCGAAGTCGTAGGGATTGTAGCCGCCGACGATGCGGACCTTGCCCATCGAATCGGTGTCGACGCTGATCCGCCACGAGCCGCTCCAGGCCAGGGCCCCGAACCACACCGGGCCAAACTCCTCGTCGGAGGCGCCGGTGCGGTCGATCGCGAACCAGGGATTGTTCTGGTGGCCGGTAGAGCCGCGACGGCTTTCCAGGACGGTCGAGCCCGCGGTCACTGGCCGGCTCTGCAGGGTCCACTCGCCCGCCCAGCGGCCCGTCAGATATTGCAGGCGGTAGTCGGTCTCGATCGGCAGGGTCAGGGCGCCGGCCGCGAACTGGTCGATCCGGACGGGCGCACGCGTACGGTTCTCGACGACCGCCGAGCGGCCCAGAATGCCGGTCTCGCCATCCATGACGTAGCGGAGTTCGACATAGAGTTCGCGGTCGATGTCCTTCATGCGAACCGTGACGCCGGCGTCGGTCAGGCGGTGCGAGGCATATTTCAGGACCACGTCCCGAACGCCGTCGGGATAGGCCACCTTCAGCGCCGGTTCGACGAACATCCCACCGCCTTGAGCCGGGAATTCCTGCGGCGTGATCGATGTGGAGAGTTCGAAAGAGGAGTGGTCGGGGAGGGCGGTGGCGGCGGCGAGCGCGTCGCCGGGCGCTAGCCGGCCGCCCCAGTAGAGCGCCTGGGCCTGCCCCTTGGCGTTGATCCCGAAGGCGTAGGTGACGTCGCCGCCATCCAGCCGGAAGACCTTGGTCTTCTCGTCATACAACCCTGCCGCGCCGGCCTGACTCGTCCACCCGATCGCGCCGCCCAGAAGGCTCAGGCACGCGAGTCTGCGATCCATCATGAGTGGTGGCATCGGCGTTTCCTCATCCTATTATTTATCTGATAAATCGATTTTTTCGGCGCGTTGTCAATTCGGGTTTGACCGAAAAGGGTTCGGTTCAGCGGGCGAGGGGGCTTGGCCTCGCCCGAATGCGGCAAGTATCGGCGGCGTTGGCCACGCCTCGGACCAGGGCCTAGGCCTGCTCAACCGAGGTCTGGATGAGAGGCTGCCCGGCGTTCTGGCGCTCGGTCGCCTCCCTGATAAGGCTCATGACATCAGCGATCAGCGCCCGCATGGCCTCGGCCGCGCCGTCGGGATCGCGCGCTATGATGGCGTCCACGACGGCCCTGTGTCCCGGCAGGCTGGCGTTGCGGCCTCGGTACCGGTTCGTGAACTGGATCGAGGTTTGCAAGGCGGTGGCCACGACGTCGCGGAACTGGGCGTAGAAGGGATTGCCCGAAGCTTCCAGGATCGCCACGTGAAAGGCGATATCCGAGATCAAGGGGTCGCCATGACCCGCTTCGGCCGCTTCCATCCGCGCGTAGCCGTCCTGTATGAGCGCCAGGCCCTCCGCATTCCCGTACTGCGCGGCCAAGGCCGCCGCGCCGGGTTCTATCGTCAGGCGCAATTCGGTGAACTGCCGCAGGAGCGCGAGTGAGAACTTGCGCTCCAGAAGCCATCTCAGGACATCCGTATCGAACCAGTTCCAGCTGGTCGGCGGGGTGATGATCGTGCCCTGGCGTGGCCGGGCGGTGAGCAGGCCCTTGGCGCCCAGCATCTTGACCGCCTCCCGCGTCACCGACCGGCTGACGCCGTGCTCCTTGGAGAGTTCGGCTTCGATCGGGAAGGGTCTTCCGTCATAGGCGCCCGTGACGATCATCCTGCCCAGGACGTCGAGCAGGCCATAGGTCAGGTTGCGACCCAAAGAGGTGCGGACGTCCGAAGGGTCGCTGGCGCTCATGAATCACTGCTGTCAAATTTGCCCGTCCGTCGCAACAGATAGTTGATCGCTGTTCAGCGTCCATACGACTCGCGGAGCGGGTCTAGGCGGGGACCCGACGATCCGAGTCGGAAGGCCCGTAAGCGATGTGGTCCGCCTGTCGTGGCGGCGTGCGACTGTTTTATTTCGGAATGGCAACCGCCAGAACTTGTTCAGGAAAATGAAATTTTCCAGCAACTTGATAGCGCTAACATGTGGATTTCCTTATGGGTTTGGTTTGACCACTCATCATTCTTATGATTTATCATCTTAATGCCGGCGAGGTCGGTTGAAGAATAACGAGGTCGCCCGGCTTTCAGCGCGGCGGCCCTCACACCAGGAGGGAAGTATGACCGAGGCAACGACAGTTAGTCGGGGTCGCGCGTTCGCGCGTCGATTGATGATCAGCGCCGGCATGGGTGCGCTTGGCCTTTGCATGATCGCCTCCGCGGCGAACGCTCAGGAGGCGCCCGCCAGCGACACCCCCGCCACCGACACGGTCGAGGAGATCCTGGTCACCGGACTGCGCGCCAGCCTGAGCCGCGCCATTGACGTCAAGCGCAACGCCGCCGTGATCGTCGATTCCATCGCGTCGGAAGATCTGGGCAAGTTTCCAGACAGCAACGTCGCGGAGTCCCTGCAACGCATCACGGGGGTTTCGATCGACCGTAGCGGCGGCGAAGGGCGCTTCGTGACGGTTCGGGGCTTTGGTCCCTCGTTCAACAACGTGCTGGTCAACGGCCGCACCCTGGCCACCGAAAACGCCGGCCGTCAGTTCAGCTTCGACCTTCTGGCCGCTGAATTGATCTCGGGCGCGGACGTCTACAAGAGCAACAACGCCACGCTGCAGGAAGGTGGCATCGGCTCCACGATCAACGTCAAGACCGCACGGCCTTTCGATATCCGTGGCAGCAAGGTCATCCTCAGCGCCAAGGCCAACTACGAGGATCTTTCGGAAAAGACCTCGCCCGACGCCTTCGCGCTGTTCTCCACCCGCCTGGCCGATGATCGCATCGGCGTTCTGGCCTCGTTGTCGTATCAAAAACGCAAGGCGCTGATCAACACGGCCGCCACCAACGGCTACTATTCCACCACGGTGGGCTCGGGCGCCGGCGCCATCGTTGCGACCGTGCCCCAGAACTACGACCAGATCTCGGACCGGGAGGATCGCGAACGCATTGGCGTCACCGGCACGGTCCAGTTTCGGGCGACGGACGACCTGACCCTGACGGTCGATGGCCTCTACAACAAGTTCACCGTCACCTCCCAGGCCAACAGCATCGGCCACTGGTTCTCGCCGGCCGATATCAGCAACGCCGTCCTGGACGGCAACCGGACCGTGACCAGCTTCTCGCAAAACGCCAACGGCCACACCGACTACATCAGCCGCACCTTCAATCGACCGACCAAGTTGCGGTCCCTGGGCTTCAACGCCGATTGGAACCCCACCGACAAGATCAACGTGAAGTTCGACACGTCCTACTCCAAGGCGGCGTCGAACAACGGCGGCAACGAGATCTTCGCCGTGATCGGTTTTCCCAACGCGGTTCAGTACAGCAATACCGGCAATGGTCTGCCCAGCCTGACGGCCGCGAAAGGCTTCACCGATCCGAGCGTCGGTCGGGCGCACTTCGCGACCCGCGAGGGCTCGAACGTTTCGGAGACGGTCTATGAGACGCGGTTGGATGGCGTGTTCAAGACCGACTACGAGGTCTTCACCGCCTTGCGCATGGGCGCCATCTACACGGACCGCACCAAGGACAACGCTTCGGTGCGGACCGACAATAACGTCGGCTGCTCCTATTGCGGCTACGGCATCGCCGTGCCGGCTGGACTGCTGAAACCCTTCAACCCGGGCTCCTTCCTCGACGGCGAAAGCGGCGACTTCCCGCGCCAATGGCTCTCGTTCAACGCCGAGGACTATTTCAAATTCCTCGAGACTCCGGCGGCCGGGAACGCCCAGGACGTGGCGTACAATGCGGGCAACGATCCCGATCGCCCTGTGGGCTCGACCGCGGCCTATATCGCCTCCAAGGGCGGCTATGTTGGCCATCTGCAACCCTCGGCCTATTCGGTCAAGGAGAAGATCTCGGGCGGCTATATCCAAGGTGACTTCGCGGCCGACATCGGCGGCTTGCCTTGGACCGCCACCTTGGGCGTCCGTTACGTCCATACCGAGCTGACGTCGCGCGGCACCCAGCAGACCTTGCTGGACGTCCTGCCGATCGCGGGCGACAGCACGTCCTACACGGCGGTCTATGCCGACGCCAATGCGCCGGTTTCCAAGACCACGACCTACAACGACTTCCTGCCCAGCCTGAACGTCAAGGTCGACCTCACGCCGGAACTGGTCGGTCGTTTCGCCGCCACCAAGACCCTGTCTCGCGCCAATCTCACCGATGTCGCGCCGCGTATCGCCTTCACCACCCTGCGACCCGGCAATCTCACGGCGGCGGGCGGCAACCCGGATCTGCGGCCGTTCAAGTCGACCAACTTCGACGCGTCGCTGGAGTGGTACTATCAGAAGGCCGGCTTCCTGACGGTTGGCACGTTCTACAAGCGCATCGACGACTTCATCCTCAACTCGTTGGCCACCGAGAACTTCACCATCGCCAACTCCGCCGGTCTCTATCCCGGGGGCATCCTGCCGGTGCAGGTCCTGCGGCCGCGCAACTCCCAGAGCGCGGACGTCTACGGCGTGGAAATCGGCTTCCAGCACACCTTCGACTACCTGCCCGCGCCGTTCGACGGTCTGGGGATCACCGCCAACGCGACCATCGTGGACAGCAAGGCCAACCAGACCGCGACCGGAACGCCGTTCGTGCTGGAAGGCCTGGGTGACAGCCAGAACCTCGTGGGCTTCTACGCCAAGGGGCCGATCGAGGTGCGCGTGGCCTACAATCACCGTGACCGCTTCATCAGCACCGCATCCAACGGCACCGGCGGCGACCCCATCTACACCAAGGGGCAGGGGCAGATCGATCTGCAAGCGCGCTATGCGGTCTCCGAAAAGTTCTCGGTCTTCTTCGAGGGCACCAATGTCGGCGACACAAAGACCCAGACCGTGGGCAAGTACGCCAACCAGTTCCTGAGCTACGTCGATACCGGGGCGCGCTATGCGGTCGGAGTACGCGCGCAGTTCTAGGGCCTGTCGCCCACGTGTGATCTGTTTTCCCGCTGGGGCGGACCGAAAGGTCCGCCCCTTTTTTCGTGGCGGACGGTTCGCGCACCCTGGTCCTGGCGGCGGACGACAATTTCGACGACAAGGCGCGCAGCCAGTTCCTCGTCTTCCAGGTCAACTCGTCGCCGGATTGCGATGGATCACGGGCGGGGAGCAGGCCTGAACCATGGCGGCGCGACGACAAACCCCAGACCGAGCGGATCGGGCGCCCCAGGATAGTAGTCGCTGCTGATCACCTGGGCGCCGGAGCGTAGCGCCGCCTGCAGGCGACTCTGGTCATGAGCGCGCGCCTCCCTGGTGTCCGCATCGCTGCGCGTGCGCACCAGGAAGCCCTGACTGACCAGGGCCTTGATCCGCATCTCTTCGGCCTTGGGATCCTGGATGTTGAACACCGCGGCCTCGGGCTCGGCGGCGTCGTAGAGCCCGAACATCACCCGACCTTTCAGCGATGCATGATCCTGGCGGTAGAGCTGCGAGACGCGTGGGTTGGAATCCAGCACCAGCAGGACCTTGCCGCGTGAGGCTTCCAAGGTGGGCCAACGGCCGGCGACGACCGCCTGGCGCAGGCTGGCGGCGTCGCCGCGCACGTCATCGGGCGTGACGATATGGTCGCGGCCGAAGGCGGCGACAGCGTCGGCGTCGACGCCCGCTAGGTCCGCTTCGGTATAGAGAGGCGGATCGGGCATGGCCGGCGTGTTGAACGGTTCTTCCTTGGTGTTGACGAAGATCACGATCAGATCATGGCCAGGGTGGGCCCGTGACCATTGGGCCACCTCGCCGAAGCAGTTCGCCAGGGTCAGGCAGTGGGTGCGGGCGTCCAGCACCGGCGCGTGAAGGACCTTGGCGCCAGGGCGGCTCATCACCGCCAGCTTGGCGGGGTCCTGGGCGTAGGGCGCGGCGTAGAGGCCGCCGGCGCTGTCGGCATAGGGATCAAACTCGACTTGCCGCAGACCCAGGTCCAACTGCGTCTTGATCGGCGGATGGCCGTATTCCACGCCGGTCGAGCGCTCGCCCATGACCTGGCGCTGATGGGCCAGGGCGACGGGGTCGAGCTCGGGACGATAGCTGTTGTGCGAGCCCAGCACGCGCATGGCGTTGAGCCTGGGCGCGTCGGCCGCGCTCGCGCCCGCCGGCGTCAGCAGGGCGATCGAAAGCAGCAGGGCAGGCAGGCGCATGGACGGTCTCGTCGCTCGGGAGGAAGGACGGATCGGCGCGCGTCGCCGCGCACCGATCCGGGAGGTCGGGCGGCCCGCGGAGGCCGCCCAGGGGGAGGGTTAGAACTTGCCGCGCAGGGTCAGCGAGACGGTGCGGCCCCAGTGATAGATCTCCATCGGCTGGTCCTTGGTCTTGCCGTAGACGTAGCGGATCTCGTCAGTGAGGTTCGAGCCTTCCAAGGTCAGGGCGTAGTTCTTGGTCAGGTCGTAGGAGATCGAGCCGTCCAGCGAGCCGTAGGCGTCGATATAGGACTCGGCGGTCGTGACGCTGCCGGTGCCCGACAGGTAACGCGAGCGCCAGAACCAGCCGAGGCGGGCGGCCAGCGGGCCTTTTTCGTAGTAGCCGACCAGGTTGTAGCTGGTCTTGGACAGGCCGATCAGGTCGTCCTTGATCGCGCGATTGCCGGCGAAGTAGTTGGCCTTGCTGTCCACCAGGGTCAGCGAGGCCTGGACGCCCAGGCCATCGAACGGTCCCGGCAGGAAGGCCAGGCTCTGGTTGTAGGCCACTTCGACGCCGGTCAGCTTGGCGTCGCCGCCGTTGACGCTGGTCGACAGCAGGATGTCGCCGCGGCCGGGCGCCTGGATCGTGGTGTTCTGCTGGGTGATGTAGTCGTCCATCTTCTTGTAGAACACCGCGCCGGTCAGGGCCGTGGTCGGGGCCGGGTACCATTCCAGCGAAGCGTCCAACTGGTCGGCCAGGAACGGCTTCAGGGCGGGGTTGCCGCCGGAGCCGTTGGGCGAGTCGCGCGAGATGCTGATGCGCGGCGCGCTGTCGACGACGTTGGGCCGGTTGATCACCCGCGAGGCGGCGAAGCGGGCGATCAGGTCGTCGCGCAGTTCGACCTTGACGTTCAGGCTGGGCAGCCAGTTGCCGTAGTCCTGCGGATAGGACACCGGCGTCAGCACGGGATTGTTGTTGGTGTCGGTGCTGGTCAGGGTGCCGCTCGCCACCTGCTCGGTCTTGGCGTAGCGCACGCCCAGATTGCCGCTGACCGGCAGGCCGCCGACCTGGAACGCGAAATCGCCGCGGACATAGGCGCTGGAGATCTTCTGGTCGACGACGAACGAGTTGCGCGCGTCGGCGGCCGAGATCGGCTGGGCGGCGACGGCCGGCGTGAACAGGCTGTTGTAGAAGGCCGTGGTGGTCGGCGTGACCCAGTTACGCGGGGTGGCGCCGTCAAAGTCCGACAGGAAGCCCGAATAGGGCAGGGCCTCGTAGTAGGCCGAGCCCAGGGTGGTGACCGGGACGTTCAGGGCGCCGTTCAAGATCCAGTCGCGACGCCGATAGTCGCGCTTCAGGTTGTGCCGCTCGACGCCGGCCGCGATCTTGGTGAGCCAGCCATCGAAGGTGCGCCCGCCGTCCAGGCGGATGGTCTCGTCGGTATCGCGCGAATCCTTCCACGTGTAGTCGAAGGCCTGGCCGACGAAATTGGCCGGGTTGGTGTAGTCGACCGTGGTGGTCAACTGCGGGATCGACTTGTAGCCGCGCGAGAAATCGTAGGTCAGCGGGCCGAAGAAGGCCATGCGGTTGCGCTTGGTGGCCTGGCCGTCCGGGTGATAGCTGCGGGCGCGCGAGAAGGCGTACTCGGCGTTGAAGTTCCAAGCGCCGGGCGTCCAGGCCTGCTTGAGGCCGACGGCGGTCAGGTCGTGGCGGTTGAGGCTGGCCTCGCGCGAGGCCATCCAGCGCACGTTGTTGATCGTGCCGCCGACCACCGTGTCGCCGACGACCTTCTGGCTGCCGGCCACGAAGACCGGGGTTCGGAAGGTGGTGTCGTCCGGGTAGATATCGAGGCCGAACTCGTCGTAGTCGACGTCCAGGCGGGTCACCAGCACATCGACGTCGGTCTGGAAGTCGCCGTTGGGCCGCCATTGGCCGGTCACCGCGCCGGAATAGAGCTTGCGATGCTCGGTCTCGATGGTCGGGCGGGTGCGCGCGGGGGTGTAGAGGCCCGTTCCAAGCACCGACTTGAACTTATCGAGGTTCCAGCCGACCTGGTACAGGCGGTCGTTGCGCACGTGGCGCTCGTCGTACAGGCCCGAGGCCAGCAGGCCCAGGGTGTTGTCGGCGTTGGTCCAGGAGAGCAGGGCCGAGGCCGACGGATCGGCCTTCTTGCGCACGTCGCCATAGGTCTCGCGGATCGAGAAGGCGGCCTTGTGGCCGACGTCCAGCGGCTTGAAGGTCTTGATGTTGATGTTGCCGCCCAGGGCGCCTTCGTCCATGTCGGCCGTCGGGGTCTTAACCACCTCGATCTGCGAGATCAGCTCGGACGGCAGCACCTCGAAGCGGAACTGGCGGCCCTTGGCGCCGCCGTTCTCGATCAGCTCGTTGACCGCGATCGAGCGGCCGTTGAGCTCGACATACTGGAACTGCGGGCCCAAGCCCCGGACGCTGACATAGAGGCCCGCGCCGCGCTGGCGGTCGATGGTCACGCCGGTGACCAGTTGCAGGGCCTCGGCGGCGTTGCGGGTCGGGAATTTGCCGATGTCCTCGGCGTTGATGGCGTCCAGGTCATAGGCCGCCGAGCGCTTGAGCGCCGCCGCCGCCTGCAGGCTCTTGCCGTAGGAGGTGACGACGATCTCTTCGACGGCCGACGCGTCGGCGGCGGGTTCGGCGGCCGGGGCCGCGGCGGGCTCGGCGGCGTGCGCCTGGGCGAGCCAGACGCCCTGGGCGGCGAAGGCGAGAATGGCGACGGCGCCCGCGCAGCGCGCCGGCTTGAACTTGGAGCGGATCATTTATCCCCCGATGGAATTTGGGCCCGCAGGGAGGCGGGTCGGGGAGGAAGAACGAAAGCTCGAGGGCGCGCCCTCAGTCGCGCGGCGGTGAAATATTTGCGACAGCCTGTTGAAAAGTCGGGACTTTTATCCGTTCAAGGACGAGTTTCGCCGGTCCCGGTGATGATCAGGTCGCCATTGGCCGCGATACGCGTGGCCACCGGCAGGCTGGCCTCCAGCACCGCGCGCGCATCCTCGATCCGACCCACCTTCATCGATCCGGAAAGCCGCAAGGCGCCCAGCGCCGGATCGCCAAGGACGAAGCGTCGGCCCGCCGCGCGTGACAGTCGCTCGACGGCCTCGGCGAGGCTGGTGTCGGCGAACACCAACCGGCCGTCTTTCCACGCCGCGTCATTGACGACGTCGGCCCTCTCCATCCGGCCGCCCGTTTGGGCCCCCACATAGCGTTCACCCGGTTTGAGCAACACATCGGGCGCGCCGGGCGCGCTGACCCGCAGGGATCCCTGCACCAGGGACACGGTCAGGCGTTGACCGCCGGTGACGTTGAAGCGGGTGCCCAGCACCTTGAGCGTCCTGCCGGCCGTTGCGACGGTGAAGGGGCGGCGAGCGTCATGGCTGACCTCGAAGAAGGCGTCGCCATCGACCAGCGCCACAGCGCGTTCGCGCCGCGACAGTCGGACCGCCAGGACGCCGCCGGGGCTGAGCGCGACATGGCTTCCATCCTCAAGCGCCAGGTGGGCGATAGCGTGCTCGGGCGCGACGAACCGCTCCGTGTGGGGGTGATCGACCAGCACCACGCCGGCGACCAGGCCAGCGGCGGCCAGCCCAAGGCCGCCGGCCAGCCAGCGACGGGCGACGGGCGGGCGGCGACGATGGACGGACTGATCGAGGCCGGCGGCCAGGCGCGCCGAGCGTCGCAACTGGCGCACCGTCGGATCCTCCGCGGCCAGGCCGGCGGCCAGCCAGATTTCGCGGGTCTGGGCGATCTCGTCGCGCGCCGCGACCGAACTGGCGGCCCAGGCGTCGAGGCTGAGCTGCTCCATCTCGGTCAACGGTCGCGACAGGCTGGCGGCGAGCAGTTGGCGCGGATCGGGACCAGGCGCTCCGGTGGGGGTGTCGTTAGAGGTCATGCTTGGATCCGATCGCCTGGCGCAGCCGCGCCATGGCCGTCATCATGTGTTTTTCCACCGCGCTCACCGACAGGCCCAGGCGCATGGCGGCCTCGGCCTGGCTGAGGTTTTCGAACCGGCACAGCACGAAGACCGCCTTGACGTTGGGGTGCAGGGTGTCGAGGGCCGCGACCAGGGTGCGCAGGCGCTCGCGGCCGCTGAGCGCGGCCTCGGCGGAGGGCTCGTCGGCCGGGAGGGCGGGGTCGACCTCCACGTGATGGCCGCGCCGCCGCGAGCGTTCGTGGCGTTCGTGATCGACCAGGGCGTTGGCCGCCACCGTGAAGACCAGGCCGTCGGGATTGCCCCAGTGCAGGCGGGAAAATCGCCGTGACAGGCGCATGAAAACCTCCTGGGTCAGGTCCTCGGCGTCCTCGACGCCGACCGCGCGGCGTTGGAAGAAGCTCAGCAGGGGACGACGATAGCGTGAGACGAGCGTGTCGAACCGCGGCGCGCTTACCGCCGGCTGGACCGCGTCTGGCGCCGGCCCCTGGAGGGCGCCGTCCGGGGTCGGCGTGGGGAAGGTCAGAACGCCCATCTCAGCCTCGCGGACAGGTATCGGCCCCAGTGATGGGTTTCCATCGGCTGGTCTCGGGTCTCGCCATAGACGTACTTGCGTGCGTCCGTCAGGTTGACGCCCTCCAGCGACAGGGTCAGTTGACGATCGATCCGCCATGACGCCGCGCCGTCGAGCGAGCCGAAGGCCTCCACGTGTGACGGGGCGGTGATCGAGCTGCCGATCGTCGCGAGGTATGGGCCGCGCCAGGCGTAGCCGAGACGGACCGAAGCCCGGCCGTGCTCATAGAAGGCCAGCAGGCTGTAGTTGGTGCGAGACAGGCCCAGGAGCGCATTGCGGATCACCCGGTCGCCGGCGAAATAGTTGGCGCGGCTGCGCACCAGGGTCAGCGACCCCTGCACCCCCAGGCCGTCGAACGGAGAGGGCAGGGCCTTGAAGGTCTGGCTGTAGGCCACCTCGACGCCCTGGATCCGCGCATCGCCGCCGTTGACGTTGGTCGACAGCAGAATCTCGCCGCGACCGGGCGCCTGGATGAAGGTGTTCTGGGCGGTGATGTAGTTGTCGAGCCGGCGGTCGAACACCGCGCCGGTCAAGGCGCCGCCTGATGCGAAATACCATTCCAGCGAGACGTCCAGCTGGGTGGCCAGGAACGGGTCCAGGTCCGGATTGCCGCCATTGGCGGTCGGGGTGTCGCGGGCCAGGGTGATGCGCGGCGCGTTGTCGACGACGTTGGGCCGGTTGACCACCCGCGAGGCGCCCAGGCGCAGCAGCAGGTCAGGGGCCAGGGCGATGCGCAGATTGGCGCTGGGCAGCCAGTTCCCATAGGATTTGCGCCATTCGGCGGGGATCGGATCGACCCCGCTGGACAGCACGCCCTTGGAGATCTGGTCCGTCTGGGCGTAGCGGACGCCCAGGTCGCCATCGACGGTCCGTCCGAACCACCGGCTGGAGAAATCGGCGCGCAGATAGGCCGAATAGATCTTCTCTTCGACAACGAACGAGTTGCGCAGATCCGACACCGACGGCGGCCGGACGGCGACGTCGGAGGTGAACAGGCGATCGTAGAAGACCCTGGCGTTCGGCGCGACCCAACGGCGCGGCAGGTCGCCGGCGGTTCCCGCCAGGAAGTCCGAGAAGGGCGAATGGCCGTAATAGCTCGATCCCAGGCCGGTCAGCGGCGCGCCGACCACGGTGTTCAGGATCCAGTCGCGGCGGCGATAGTCGCGCACCCGCCGGCGCTGCTCGACCCCGGCGCTGAGTTTTCCCAGCTCGCCGCCGAAGGTCCGCGTGACATCCAGCTTCAGCGCCTCGTCGGTGTCGCGGGAATCCTTCCACGTGTAGTCGAACGCCTGGCCGACGAACTGGCCGGGATCGGCGTAGTCGACCGGTGTGGCCAGGGTCGGCCCAGCGTGGCGGCCGCCGCCAAAGTCGTAACGCAGGGGGGCGAAGAAGGCCACGCGGGCGCGCACCGTGCCGCGGCCGTCCGGGTGGTAGCTGCGGGCCCGCGAATAGGCGTAGTCGCCCTCCAAGGCCCAGGGGCCCTGGCTCCAACGCTGATGCACCCCGAACGCGACCAGGTCATGGCGGTTGAGGCTGGTCTCGCGCGAGGCCATCCACCGCACATTGTCGATCGTTCCGGCCTGAACGGTGTCGCCGACCACGGTCTGGCTTCCCGGAACGAACCTGGGCGCCGAGACGGTGGCGTCGTCCGGATAGATATCGAGGCCGAACTCGTCGTAGTGGGCGTTCAGGCGGGTCAGCAGCAGGTCCACGTCGGTCTGCCATGCCGCGGAGGGGCGCCACTGCAGCGCGAAGTCGCCGGAGATCAGGCGACGGTCCTCCAGCTCGATCGTCGGCCGCGTGCGCGATGGGGTGTAGAGCCCCGGACCCAGGACCGCCGTGAAGCGATCCAGGTTCCAGCCGGTCTGGTAGAGGCGGTCGTTGCGGATGCGTCGACGATCGACGACAGCGGCGGCCAGCAGGCCCAGGCGGCCGCTGTCGTCGATCCAGCTCCAGACTCCGGAGGCGGAGGGATCAGCCCTGTCGCCCTGACCCACGGAAGCGCGAACCGAGATCGCCGCGCGCCGGCCCTGGTCCAGCGGCCTGAAGGTGCGCACGTCGATGTTTCCGCCCAGCGCGCCTTCGTCCATGTCGGCCGTCGTGGTCTTGGCCACCTCGATCCGGTCGATGGCGTCGGCCGGCAGCATCTCGAAGCGAAACTGCCGGCCGCGAAACCCGCCGTTCTCCACTAGGTCGTTCATGGCCACCGAGCGACCGTTGAGCAGCACATTCTGGAACTGCGGGCCGAGGCCTCGAACGCTGACATAGAGCCCCACTCCGCGATGGCGTTCGAGGCTGACCCCGGGCGCCAGTTGCAGGGCCTCGGCGGCGTTGACGGCGGGCAGGCGTGCGATGTCCTCGGCGCTGACGGCGTCCAGGCTGTAGGCCGCCTGACGCTTGAGCGTGATGGCGCGACCAAGGCTGGCGGCGTAGGGCGCGGTGACGACGATGGCGTCCACCGGCGCGGCGCCTTCCGGCTCCGGCTGGACCGGGCGTCGCGCGGGCGGCGTCGCCACGGCGGGTTCGAGGGCATAGATTCCAGGGCGCACCTTGCGCACCGCCAGGCCCTGTCCGGCCAGAAGGTCGGCCAAGCTCTGGGCCAGATCGGCCCCGCGACGGACCTGTCCGGCCTGCCTGCCCTCGACAAGACGAGGTTGAAAAAGAATCTGTATGTCACGTTCAACAGCCAGTTGGGTCAGGGCCGCGCCCAGGTCCCGGCGAACCTGTGCATGGCCTTGCGCCGGGAACGCAGCGGTCGCCGCCGCGATGATCGTGAGCAGCCCGGTGCGACCATCGAATTTGCGTTGCATGCTGCGCGCGAGGATCTCCGGCTTCGCCGACGCGAACCGATCCTGGTGTGACTAATCGGCTTGAGTGACGGATTGACGACACGCCAGCAGCGGGCGGCCCAAGATCGACGGGCGCGTCAAGTCGAGCTTGCGAAACAAAGCCTGGCCCGACACCGTCATGTTCCTCAGCGAGTGACTCACCGGTGATCCTCGCTCGGTGGATTCAGCGCTCTCGTTTGGCGGTGATTTGGCGAAGGGCGCGCAAGAGGCATGAACATGACCAAGAACACGAGGATGGTTCCGGCGCGCAGCCATGCGGCGCCGTGGATCCGAACGGCGTGCCTGCTTTTCCTGGCCACGGCGGCGATGGCGGGCGGCACGGCCGTGCGGGCCCAGCCAGACCCGGTGGACTGGGTGAACCCCTATATCGGCACGGGCGGAACGGAAGCCGGGCCCGAATACGCCGGGACGATGCCCCTGGTCACCACCCCCTTCGGGATGACCAACTGGACAGCCCAGACCCGCCAGAACCGCATCAGCGTCAGTTCCTACGCCTACGAAGATCAATGGATCACCGGCTTCATCGGCACCCACCAGCCCGCCGTCTGGATGGGGGACTATGGCTACGTCACGCTGATGCCCGAGATGGGCTCGCTGCAGCCCAGCCCCGAATATCGCCGGCTGCGCTTCAGCCATGCCGATGAAGTCGTCACGCCCTACTACTATTCCATCCGCATGGGCGACGTCGCGACCGGCAAGCGCATCTTCGCCGAGATGACCGCCACCGACCACGCCGGCTATCTGCGCTTCACCTTCCCCGCCGGAACCAAGCGGTCCGTCCTGATCGAGGCGACGCGCGCCGGCACGCGCGGCTGGGTCAAGGCGGACGCCGCCCGGGGCGAAATCGTCGGCTACAACCCCGACCGGATGGACGCCCATCTGAGCACGATCAAGCTGCCCAACTTCAGGGGCTATTTCGTCGTTCGCTTCCGGCGCGCGATGTCGGAGGCCGGCGTCTACCAAGGCCCGCTTTCGGCGCCGGGAACGGAGATCGAGGGCGACAATGTCGGAGCCTTCGCGCGCTTCGACGACGGCGACGATCCGGTGGTCGAGGCCCAGGTCGGCACGTCCTTCATCAGCATCGAGCAGGCCCGCGCCAACCTCGACGCCGAGCTGCCGCGATGGGACTTCGAGGCCACCGTGGCCGCGCTCAAGGCCACCTGGAACGGCAAGCTGGGCCAGATCACCGTCGACGGCGCCAGCGACGACCAGCGGCGTATTCTCTATACCGGCCTCTACCACGCGCTGCTGTATCCCAAGCTCTTCTCCGAGCAGGGGCGCTACTACAGCGGCTTCGACGACAAGGTGCACGCCGGCGAGGCCTACACCGCCTTTTCGATCTGGGACACCTTCCGCGCCGAGAACAGTCTGCTGACCCTGATCGCGCCCGAGCGGATCGACGGCATGGTCCGGGCGCTGCTGCAGGACTACCAGGAGGGCGGGTACATGCCCAAATGGCCCAACCCCTCCTACACCAACATCATGATCGGCACGCACGCGGACTCCCTTGTGGCCGAGGCGGTCGCCAAGGGCTTCAAGGGCTTCGACCTCAAGCTGGCCTACGCCGCCGTCCTCAAGGACGCGACGGTTCCGCCCGAGGGCGACACCACGCGCCGTTGGTTGGACCGCGAGCCGGGCGTTCCCTACGAGGCCCGCGCTGGCCTTACCTGGTCCAGCACGCTGGGCTACATCCCGGCCGACAAGGTTTCGGAATCCGCCTCCAGCACGCTGGAGGAGGCTTATGACGACCACGCCGTGGCGCTGGTCGCCAAGGCCGCCGGCGACGAGGCGGGCTATCGCCGCTTCACCGCGCGCGCGCTCGGCTACAAGACCTTGTTCAATTCGGCCCGGGGCTTCATGCAGGCCCGCAATCTCGACGGGAGCTGGGCGTCTCCTCAGGAGGGTTGGACAGAGGGCGACCAGTGGGTCTACCTGTTCTCCGCCCTGCACGACATTCCGGGCACGATCCGGCTGCTGGGCGGTGAGGCGGCGTTCAACGCCAAGCTCGACGAGCATTTCGCCGGAGGCCACAACCGGCACGACAACGAGCCGAGCCACCACTACAGCTACCTCTACGACTTCGGCGGCCAGCCGTGGAAAACCCAGGCCCGGGTTCGCCAGATCGCGCGAGACGCCTACAGCAACACGCCGACCGGCGTGCTGGGCAACGAGGACTGCGGACAGATGTCCGCCTGGTATATCTTCGCGGCCCTGGGGTTCTATCCGGTCAATCCGGTGTCGAAGGACTACATGATCGGCGGCCCGCTCTATGCCGGCGCGACGCTCAACCTGCCCAACGGCAAGCGCTTCTCGGTGAAGGCCGCGAACAACAGCGAGGCCAACCCCTACATCCAGTCCGCGACCCTGAACGGCAAGCGGCTGGACGCGCCGCTGGTCACCTACGAGCAGATCGTCGCCGGCGGCGAGCTGGCCTTCGTGATGGGACCCAAGCCCTCCCGCTGGGCGGCGGGCTGGCGGGGGCGCCCCCTGGCGCCCTGACGCGCGGGCGGCGCCGTCGCCCGGCGCTTCTCGACCCGGCCCGTCTGGAACCGGCCGGGCGCCGAGTTCGTCCGCTCGCGGAACGCGAGCGAGGCCGACGGCGAGAACGACCGCTAGGCCGACACCGCTCCCACGGGGGGAGGAACGTCCAGGGCCTCGCGCAGGGCGGGCTGGCGGGAGCGGCTGACGGGCAGGGGCGCGCCCTCGCTCAGGTGCAGCCGCCAGCGGTCGCCATCGCGCTCCAGGCGCTGCGCGTGGGCCAGGTTGGCGATCACCGACCGGTGGATGCGCAGGAAGTTCGCCGGCAATTGGGTCGTCAGACCGTCCAGGCGAGCGGCGTGCAGCAAGTTGCGGCCCCCCACCATTCGGAGCTCGACATAGTCGTCGGCCCCCACCACGGCCAGGATCTCGGCGATGGGCGCCAGCTCGACCCCGCGCGCCGAAGCCACCGTCAGGCGATCGGGGCGGCTGGCGGCGCGGGTCAGGGCGGCCTCGCGGCCGCGGTCGTCGCGGCCCAGCCGCACCACCTCGACCATCAGCAGCGGCAGCACCAGACCGGCGGCGAGCAGGAAGTAGGAGAGGTCGGCCAGCCATTCGGGGAACCCGACGGCGATTGTGAGGAACAGCGCCAGATAGGCCAGGGTCAGCCGCGCGCCAGGCCGTCTGTCACGCACCCCCGCCGCGGCCGGCAGGGCGGCCAGCGCCACCCCCAGGATCAGCGCCCACACCGTCTTTATGTCGAAGCCGGGCAACAGGACGGTGGCTCCGACCACACCAAAGGCCACGCCGATCATCAGGCGGCGCGCCCCGGGCAGGAACCGGGTGGCGACATAGCTTACCAGCAGCACCGCGAAGGCGGCCGCCAACAGCCAGATCGCGCCCATCCGCCAGGCGTGCAGGGGATAGGGGTAGTCGAACATCGACCGCAGGGTCTCGACGGTGGCCTGCAGGGCCGCGACCCCGGCCACGGCGGCCAGGACCAGGCTGGATCCCGTGCGGCGCATGGCATGGATGACGCCGAAACCGAACGCCGCCGCCAGCAGGGCGCCGGCCGCCACGAAGGTGACCGCCAGCAGCGCGACGCGCGACGGATAGGGATAGGGCAGGACGACCATCGCGCTCATCGGGCGGGCGAAACGCAGGCCGCCATGGAAGGACGACAGGTGCAGCACCAGCATGTTCTCGCCGGGCCGCCAGACGGTCTCGCGGATCGGAAGAACCGCCTGGTATCGCCCGGGAACCTCTTCCCGCGCCATGGCGCCGGGACGGCCGTTGACGCCCAGGCGCTGGCCGTTGAGCCAGGCCTCGGACGCGGCGACGCCCGCCACATAGAGGGCGCGCGGCCGAGTGTCACTCGGGGCGCCGATCGTGGAACGGATCCAGAGCTCCCGGCCCTGGGGATCGACGAAACCCTGGATCGGGCGGCAGTCGCTGAGCACGGGACCGCGCGGACCGATCACGCCATGGCAGGCCTGCCACGGCGTATCCTGGGCTCTGGCCAGGGTCGTGAGGCCTGTCAGGAGCAGGCCGAGAAGCAAGATTCGCCACATGGCGTCACCCTATAGGACGCCGCTCGCCGAGATGCGCCGCCATTCGCCGATGACCGGGCGCCATTGACCGAAGCGGGGTGGCGGACGGCGCCGCGGACGGCTCAGCTGTCGCCATGACCCACACCTCGCTCCATCGCCGCGCCGTGCTCGCCGCCGCCGGCCTCGCCCTTCCGGCCCTGGCGTTCGCCCAGGCCTCCGCTCCCCAGGCTCCCGCTCCGGCGACGTCTCCGCCGCAGGCCGGCCCCTTCCGCTTCAAGGGCTGGCAGGGCCAGGAGACCGACGCCGAGCGGGGCTTCTTCGAGGTCCCCGAGGATCGCCGCGATCCCGGCTCGCGGAAGATCCGGCTGAGCTATGTCCGGTTCGCCTCGACGGCGGCCAGGCCGGGTCCGCCGATCGTTTACCTGGCCGGCGGACCGGGCGGCATGGCGACGCGGGCGGCGGGCGGACCGCGCTTTCCGATCTTCATGGCCCTGCGCGAGGTGGCCGACGTCATCGCCTTCGACCAGCGAGGCACGGGCCTGTCCAACCACATCCCGGAGCGGCCGGCCTCGACGCGCCCGCCGCCGGTGTTCACGGAGGCCGGGCTGACGTCCTACTTCCGCGAGGACTTCCAGAGCGCCTGGGCCGACTGGACGAAGGCCGGCGTGGCCATGACCGGCTACAACACCGAACAGAACGCCGACGACATCGACGACCTGCGCCGTCACCTGGGCGCGGAAAAGGTCGACCTCTGGGGGATCAGCTACGGCACGCACCTGGCGCTCAGCATGCTCAAGCGGCATGGCGACAGGGTCAATCGGGTGGCCTTGGCCAGCCTGGAGGGCCAGGACCAGACGGTGAAGCGGCCGGCGGCGATCGACGCCCTCCTGCGCCAGGTGGACGGCCTGCTGGCCGCCGACCCCGCCGTCCGCGCGGCGATCCCCGACCTGCCGGCCCTGATGCGGCGGGTGCACGCCAAGCTGGAGGCGGCGCCGGTGAGGATGACCGCCAAGCTGAACGGCGCGCCGGTCGAGCTGCGGCTGGGCGGCTTCGCGATCCAGCTCATGGCGGGCGGGCTGATCGCCAATCCGCAGACCCTGGTCATGCTGCCGGGCCTCTACCTGGCGCTCGACGCCGGCAAGACGGAGGTTCTGGCGCCCTTCATGGGCGAATTCGCGAACACGCTCGGCATCGCCGGCATGCCCGAGGCCACGGACCTGGCGTCGGGGATCTCGCCCGCTCGCCTGGCCCTGGTGCGGCGCGAGGCCAGGACCGCCGTGCTGGGCGAGGCGCTGAACTTCCCGATGCCGCAGCTGCTGGGCGTGGTCCCGGGCGTCGACCTGGGCGAAGGTTTCCGGGCGCCGCTCCGCATTGACCATCCCGCCCTGCTGGTCGCCGGGACGCTGGACGGCCGCACGCCGATGCCCGAACAGGACGAGGTGGCGGCCCAGTTCCGGCGCAAGTCCCGGGTGATCGTCGAGAACGCTGGCCACAACGTCTTCGAGGCCCATCCAGACGTGCAGGCCCTGCTGGTGCGGTTCTTCCGCGGCGAGGCCGTGGCCGACACCCGGCTCAGCCTGCCGGCACCGAAGTTCCAGGTGGCCGGCACGAAGGACAGTTGACTTCGACCACATGGCGCCAGCGGGTCCGTCTTCGACGGCGCCCGCCATGGCGGCCGAAATGATCGGACCGACGCCTCGGCGGTGACGACCAGATCGCGCGAAAGGTTCGGGTTCTGAACTGAAGGGGCGGCGGATTCGCCCGCCCCACGTGACACGCGCCTTGATTGATTGTTTTGCCCCTGTCTTGCCTACAGGTTGCGCCGAGTCCGGCTTGCGTTCAAAAAAGATCTTTGGCCGAAAAAATTTGGTGGCGCCGAGTTGATCGGAAATTGATTTGGCTCATTCAGAGGAAATTTGGCCGAATTCTATGTAAAAACAAATCTATTACCTAAAGCATTTTATCTTGATTGTCGTGTATTGTTTGTATATTCAAATTTGTACAGTTGATTTCATATTTTGTTGGCGACATTCCCGCGTGACGCGGCGTGAAATATATACGAAATTTTACATTTCCGCTTAAGCTTCGGCATTTTGGGGTCACTGGAGCATGTCGGTTAATTATATCGCCTCGGCTAGCGTCGATCGGCAGATGATGCGCTCAAAGTTACGAGCATAGTTTCAGCTTAAAGCGATGAAAATCTGCGAATTCCATTTGAATTATCATCAATATCTATAAATTTAGAAATGTAAGAATGTAAGGCTCGGTACGTTATATCGATTCATGCCGATATTATTCATATACATTATGTATATCGGAGCGATTGTATCGCGAGTGCAGCCGTAAATTCTACAGAAGCGGTTTAGCTTGTCGGCGGCCTGGGATTTGTAATTTTCGAGAAACGTTCATTTCTGTTTCGCGAAGATAGTCTCCCATGGAGCCCCTCAGTAGGGATTTGAAAGGAAAATTGTCCTTCGAGTTTCGGCGGTGTCGAAGTGGTGCTGAATATTATTGAAGTATATATTGTGTGTACTTTTGAAGTATACTAAATATATAGTATAGACATTCTGAAGATTGACCGATTTTTGGAGGTGTTATCGCTATCAACGCCCTGTTCCAGGTGTTTTCGTTAGTTGTTTGTTAACGAATTGGGCCGTTCGCTCACCCATATCTGCCACCTAGACGCGAAAATGACGCGGCCTTGGGGATCGAAAGCCTCCGGCTCCGCGATACGTACCGTCAGAAGGGAGTTTAGAGTGACGACGACCAAAGTATTGGCGGGTAATCCTGTTTCGAAACGCGGCGCGACGACGCGCCCCCGAGGCTCGCGCGCCTTTGTAGCCGTTCTCGGGCTCGCGCTGATCGGCAACGTCTGCGCCTTCGCCCCCATCGCGGCGGCGGCAGCGGCGGCCACGGCGCCCG
>NZ_AKKF01000009.1 GCF_000281955.1 Caulobacter sp. AP07
TGGCGGCCGCGAGCCGTGGGTCTACGGCGCGAGCCTCTGCTATCGCAAGGACGTCTGGCGGGCCCACCCCTTCCCGGAAATCCGGGTCGGCGAGGACACCCGTTTCGTGTTTGCGGCCCGGGGCGCCCAGGTCCACGCCATGGCCGACAATTCCATCCTGGTGGCGCGGGTGCATGGCGGCAACACCAGTCCCAAACGGACGGGCGGGGCCTATTGGCGGGCGCGTGATCCGCACGGCGTTCAGGCCTTGATCGATCGCCGACCGGCGGAGGCGCCGTCAGCCTTCGCCCCGCCCCGTCCAGTGGCCAACGTCCACGCCTGCCTGGTGCACGAGCGGCCGGATTGCGTCATCGACCTGGTGCGCAACCTGCGGCGGCTGGATCCGGTCTCGCCGATCCTGCTCTATGACGGCGGGCCACGCGGCGACCTGCTCGACCCCACCCTGCCCTGGGACCGCTGGGGCGTCGAGCGGGTGGCCAATCCCCGGCCGATGCGCTGGGGCGCGCTGCACGGCTTCGCCCTCGATTGTATCGACCACCTGAAGGGCCGCGACTACGAGACGATGACCATCGTCGATTCCGACCAGTTGGCGCTGCGGCCAGGTTACGCGGAATTCCTGGCCACACGGCTCGGCGACCGCTCCAAACTCGGCCTGCTGTCCAGCAATCCCGCCTTGCAAGGCCCGGACACCCGCATCGCCCCGGCCCGCACGATCCAGGCCGAACGCGCCCTGTGGCGGCCTTTCCTGCGCCGCTTCGAGGATGGCGAGGCGCGTTTCGCGCACTGGAGCTTCTGGCCCTCGACCGTGATTTTCCGCGAAGCCGGCGAAGCCATGCGCGACCTGTTCGACGATCCGGAGCTGAAGGCCATCCTCGCCGCCTCGAAGCTGTGGGCCACCGAGGAGGTGCTGTTTCCGACCCTGGCCGCCCTGCTCGGCTTTCGCGTCGCCGCCAACCCCTGCCGCCAGACCTGGGTGCAGTACCGCAAACCCTACGGCGCGCGGGAGGTCAACGCGGCGCTGGCCACGTCCGACGCCTTCTGGCTGCACCCCGCGCCGCGGCAGCTGGAGAACCCGGTGCGCAAGGCGGTTCGCGACCACCATCACGACTATCGCGAGCCAGCCTCCGCGCGACCGCCGCCCGCGCCCTTTCCCGGCCAGGTCTGGCCGCTGCTCAAGGTGATGCGCGGCATCGAGGGCTGGCTGGCCGACGACGAAGGCGAGTTGATGGTGCTGGCCGCCCGCGCCGCCCTGGCCGAGCCCGCGGCCACCGGCCGGCTGGTCGAGGTCGGGGCGTTCTGCGGCAAGGCCAGCTTCCTGTTGGCCAGCGCGGTTCGCGCCGCCGGCGGCTCGGCTGGCCTGACCGTGATCGACCCCTTCGACGGCGTGGTCGGGGCCCGCGACCAGAAACTGCAGCGCCACGGCCCCACCCTGGAGCGTTTCAACGCCATGGTCGCCGAACAGGGCCTGGGCGACTGGATCGAGACTCGGATCGCCGCCGTCGCCGACGCCGGCTGGAGCGGACCGATCGACCTGCTGCTGGTCGACGGCCTGCACGACTACGCCTCGGTGGCCGCCGACTTCACGCCCTTCGCCGCCCACCTGCCGACCGGCGCCCGGGTGCTGTTCCACGACTATGCCGACTATTTCCCGGGGGTGGTGGCCTTCGTCGACGATCTGGTCGCCGCCGGCGGCTGGGTCGAGGAGGCCCAGGCCGGCTCGCTCAAGCTGCTGCGCCGCCTTCCCCCGCCCGTTTCGGAAGACCAGGGAGCCCTCGCATGACCGATCACCCCATCTGGCTGTTCTGGGAAGGTCCCCGTCCGGCCTATATCGACCTGTGCCTGCAAACCATCTTGAGGCGCTGCCCCGGCGCGCGCCTGCTTGACCGGGCCGGCTTCGACGCCCTGTGGGTCCATGATCGCGACCTGCCGCTGGACAGCCTGGCGCTGAACCACCAGTCCGACTTCATCCGCGCCTACCTGCTGGCCCACCACGGCGGTCTCTATGTCGACGCCGACTGCGTGGCCCTGCGCGACCTGTCGCCCCTGGCGGAGATGGCGCGACAACACGGCTTCGTCGGCTATCGCGAACCGCAGGGCTATATGAGCTGCAACCTGATGGGCGCGCGGGCTGGTGGCGCGGTGATCGCCGACCACTATCGCCGTGTCGTCGCCCGCCTGCGCCGGCGCACGCCGCTGCAATGGCTGGACCTGGCCTCGACGCCGATGAACGCCGCCATCGCCGCGCGCGGACGCGAGGCCCTGATCCTGCCGACCCCCGCCATCATGCCCCTGCCCTGGAACGAGAGCGAAGCCCTCGCCGTCCGCCGCGACGACAGCCGCCACGCCGCCCTGATGGTCGAGGACGCCTGGTGCTACATGCTGTCGAACAACACCATCCGCGGCGACGAACGCACCCGCCTGCTCAGCCACATGCCCGCCGAGCACCTGCTGGCCGAGCGCTATTTCCTGTCGTACCTGCTGCGGCGCGGCCTGGACCTGCCGCCGCTCGCCGACGCCTTCGTTCCCGAGCCGACGCCCGAGCATCTGGGCGGCCACGAGCACAAGACCCAGTTCGACGAAGGCGCGCTCGACTACCTGATCGCCCGGTTCGGGGCCAACAGCTTCCTGGATGTCGGCTGCGGCCCGCCGGGCATGGTCTATTACGCCCGCTCACGGGGCCTGCACGCCATGGGCGTCGACGGCGACCCGCTATATGCCCGCGACAGCCCGGTGATCATCGAGCACGACTATGCCCGGGGCCCCCTCGACGCCGGACGCTACGACCTGGGTTGGGCCGTGGAGTTCGTCGAACATGTCGACGAGGACTATGTGCCGCACTTCATGGCCACCTTCGGCGGCTGTGAGCACGTGTTCATCACCGCCGCCGTGCCCGGCCAGCCCGGCCATCACCACGTCAACTGCCAGTGGGGCGACTATTGGATCGCCCGCTTCGCCGAGGCCGGCTTCGTGCACGATCCCGACGCCACCGCCGGGGTCCGCGCCCATTCCAGCATGCGCAGCCGGTTCTCGGAGCAGACCGGACTGGTGTTCAGCCGCGCGGGGTGATGAACTTTCGCGATGCAAGTCTCTCCGCCGAGCCACGACCTGCTGGTCCATGTCCGGACCGTGATCAGCATCATCCTGGGGCTGAGCATCGCCCGGTTGCTGAACGGCGTGGCCGGCCTCGTGCAGCACCCCAAGAAGGAACACCTGTGGTGGCCGCACCTGTGCTGGGTGGCCTACATGCGGATCTCGATCACCGCCTTCTGGTGGTGGGAATTCCAGCTGAACCAGCTGCGGGTTTTGACTTTCGAGACCTACATCTTCCTGATCACCTACACCGCCATGCTGTTCCTGCTGTGCAGTCTGCTGTTTCCCACCGACATCAGCGAGTATGACGGCTTCCGCGACTACTTCCTGTCGCGTCGCGCCTGGTTCTTCGGCCTTCTGGCGACGACCTACCTGATGGATACGGTCGACACGTGGCTGAAGGGGCCCGAGCACTTCGCGAGGCTCGGGCCGGAATATCCGATCAGGATCGCGGGCCTCGTCGTCCTTTGCCTGGTGGCCTGCGGGGTTCGCAACATCCGCTTCCAGGCCGCCTTCGCCGTGGGCGGGTTGATCTACCTCGTCTCGTACATCGCGCGGCACTACGGCAGCGTCCAGTAGGTCCCGCTTTCCGCTGATCGCGCTCGGCCGAGCGGGTCGCGACGCCGGCGTCCGCGTGAAGTAACACATCGGATCAAGGTCACGGGATCGCGAGCCAAGCTCGCTCCTCGCGTCGATAGTTGGTCATTCCCAGCAGAAATAAGAATCTCTGCCAGGCGCGACCTCGCTACCACTCCAAAAATAAACTCGCAATGTCCATGCGTCTCAAATTTTGAGACTCCCAGACTTGTCATGACAACATAGGCCGAAAATTCCGCACCTATCTTATTTTGTAGTGCGATAGGGAAGAATTTATGTTTCAGGAAAACGAACTCTATGGAGGAAAGCGCGCGCCACGCGCTGCGGGTAGACTTTATTCTGGGAGACATCATGTCGGATATCGTTCAAATCAACCGTAAGGTTATTCAGGGTCAGGCCGGACGTAACCTGCTGCTCGCAGGCACGGCCTTGGGTCTTTCCTTGCTGGTTCAACCCGCGCCCGCCATGGCCGCCGGGGCGCCCAGCGGATGCGGCCCGGTCGTCGCCGGCGTGGTGACCTGCCCCGCGGGCGTGATCACCAACGGCGTCAGCTATGCCGCCGGCGCCGACGGCCTGACCTTGAATGTTCCCGCCGACGCGACGGTCAGCAACACCGACCACCCGGGCGTCGAGGTCGCCGGCACGACGGGCGCCGTCACGGTCAACGCCAAGGGCGTCACAGGTAATGGCAACGGCAACGGCACGGACGTCGGCGGCCTGGGCCTGTTCGTCCACACGACCAGCGGCGCGATCACGGTCGACGCCGAAGACGTCAAGTCCACCGGGCTGCTGTTCGCCGGCAGCAACTGGACCAACGACGCCATCACCGCGTACTCCGACACCGGCGACGTCTCGGTCACCGCGCGAAACGTCTCCACGGTCGGCACCTACACCTCGGCGGTCACCGCGAGCGCCGGGACCGGCGACGTGACCGTCAATGTCGACAGCGCCAGGAGCACCGGCGTCGGCGGCGTGACGGTCGGCGGCCGCTCGCTGAGCACCTCGCCCACCAACGTCGTGATCGGTGGCGGCGCCATCACCGCGACAATGAATCATGTCGAAGCCGCCAACGGCAGCACCGGCGTCAACCTCAACGCCTATGGAGACATCGACTTCACGAGCGGCTCCATCGTCTCGGCCGGCGGCCCGTTCACCAGCGAGTTCGGAAAGACCTTCTTCGGCGGAGGCCTGCAGGCCCGCAGCTACGCCGGCGACATCACCGGCGTCAGCGAAAGCATCGCGAGCACCGGCAAGCGCGACTACGGCATGACCCTGCGCGCCGATCTCGGCGACGCCACCGTGACCAGTGGCGCGCTCAGCACCACCGGCGACGGCGCCTTCGGCATCTCGGTCCTGGCCGGCGGCACGGCCAAGGTGGTGGCGACCACCACCAGCACCCTGGGCCACGCGATCTACGAGAACGGCGCCAACCGCCTGGCCGACGCCATCAATGTCAGCGGCGGCACGGCGATGATCGTCGAGAGCGGCACGGCTTCGGCGACCGGTCACGGCGCCAGCGCGATCTACGCCAACGGCGCCGGTTCGATCTCGATCACCAGCGGCACGGCCACCGCCAGCGGCGGCGCGGCCAGCCTGAACAGCGTCCAGCGCTTCGCCAACGGCATCAGCGCCCTGAGCACGGGCGGCGGCGTCGACATCGTCAGCGGTCTGGCCAGCACCACGGGCAATGGCTCGTGGGCGATCTACGGTTCGGCGGCGAACGGCGTGGTGAACATCACCAGCACCACCGCCACGACCACCGGCGCCGGCGCCCGGGCGATCTACGCCAACGGCGGCGGCGGCGTGAAGATCGTCAGCGGCACGGCCTCGACCACGGGTGGAACGCTCGGCAACGCGGCCGACGCCATCATGGCGTTGACCTACAGCAAGACGGCCAATATCGACATCGACAGCGGCGCGGTCAGCACGCTCGGCGACGGCGCGCGCGGCATTTCCGCGACCACCGACACCGGCGGCATCAAGATCAAGAGCGGCACGGCCTCGACCCAGGGCTCTAACGCCTTCGGAATCTTCGCCAGCGGCGCGACCACCGACGTCGTCAGCGGCGTCATCACCACCAAGGGCGTGGCGGCGACCGGCCTGGTGGCCCTGGCCAAGAACGACGTCACCGTCGTCAGCGACCGCGTCACCACACAGACCATGCTTTCCCCCGGCATCGTCGGGCGCTCGCTGGAAGGCAAGCTGTCGATCAACAGTGGCTCAGTCGAGACGTTCGGCGCCTCGGGCGCCGGCATTTCGGCCACCGGCGCGACCGGCGTCACCCTGGTCAGTGACTCGGTCATCGTCCATGGCGAGAACGCAAAGGGCGTGGTCGCCCTCTCATCGCTGGGCGACATCAGCATCGACAGCGGCGATGTCCAGGTGCTGGGCTACGGCCAGGGCGACGCCATTTTCGCCCAGGCGAGCGCCGGCGCGGTCTCGATCAAGAGCGACTCTATCGTCAGCTATATCGGCCGCAGCATCTACGCGAACGGCAAGAGCGTCATGATCGACAGCGGCACGGTCACATTCGGGAGCATCTTCGCCACCGCGACCGACGACATCGCGATCGTCAGCAAGGCGATCCAGAGCGCAACCCTCATCGCCCAATCGACCAACGGCAAGGTTTCGGTCGTCAGCGGCCTGATCGCCAGCGACGGCTGGGGCGTAGACGGCATTCTGGTCAACGGGACCAAGGACGTCACGATCGTCAGCGACACGATCACGATCAACGGCGGCCCGGTGAACACCGGCTCGGGCCTGAAGAGCTCGCAAGGCATCTCGGTGATCGGCTCCAACGGACCGGTCAGCATCGACAGCCATTCGGTGACCACCGTCGGTGACGGCGCCGCGGGCATCGTCGTGGCGCCGAACAACGCACCCTTCGTCTACGGCTCACCGCATGTGCCGGCAGGCGGGACCGGTACGGTCAACATCGTCAGCGACACGATCAGCACCCGGGGCGGCAACGCCGTCGGCATCTGGGTCGAGAACGCCGGCAAGGTCACCATCGACAGCGGCGAGATCACCACCGCCACGGCCTCGGGCATCAATGTCTACGGCCAGAACGGCATCGACATCACCTCAGACAAGATCACCGCCGCCGCGGGCGGCATGTTCGCCTACACCCGCGAAGGCGCACTCAGCATCACGTCGGGCGAGATCACGGTCGGCGAACACGGCGACATGGGGATCTATGGCGTCAGCACCACCGGCGACATCACCATCAACGCCGGCACGACCCACACCACCAACCTCGGCATGAACGGCAGCTACACCGCCGACGCGATCGGCGCCTGGTCGAGCGGCGGCGGCAAGATCACGATCAACAGCCTCGACGCCTCGGCGGTCGGGACCTTCGCCTCGGCGATCTACGGCGTCTCCGACGGCGGCGCCGTGGTGATCAACAGCGGCAAGGCGCGCGCCGACAGCGACCGCACCGTGGGCGTACTGGGTCGCGGCGACGTCGTGACGATCAACAGCCAGGACGTCGAAATCGGCGGGACCGGAGCGGTCGCCCTGCAGTCCGTGAGCTACCGGGGCGACACGGTGGTCACCTCCGGCCGGGCGGTCGCCACCGACGCCAACGGCAAGGGCCTGCAGATCTTCAGCGGGCATGGCGCGACCCTGACGATCACCGGCGAAACCTCCGGCGACCTGCTCGGCGCTTCGGTCTCGGCCATGAACCGCGCCACCGTCACGGTCGCCAAGGGCGCTTCGGTGACCTCGTCGAGCGGCATCGGCCTGCTGCTCAACGCCGCGCCTATCCGCAACGCGCCCATCCAGACTCCGAGTGTCGGCTACGGCGCGAACGTGACCACGGCCGGCTACATCTCCGGCGGCGCCGGCGCCAAGGCCGTGCAGTTCGGCGACGGCGCCGACAGCCTGACCGTCCTGGCGAGCGCCAGCTTCGGCGGCGCCATCGACGCCGGCGGGGGGATCGACACCCTGACCCTGAACGGCGCGGGCCAGACCACCGCCCAGACCCTGGCCGACGTGACCGGCTTCGAAACCGCCACGGTGCAGGCCGGCCAGTTCACCCTGACCCGCGACACCAGCTTCGGCTCGACAACCGTCTCGGGTGGCAAGCTGGTCGTGGCCCAGTCGCTGACCAGTGACGTCACGGTGGGCGCGGGCGGGACCCTGCAGATCGGCGCGGGCGGCACGACGGGGGCCCTGACCGGCGACCTGGCGATCACGGGCACGGTGATCTTCAACCGCTCCGACGAGTACGACTACGCCGGCGACATCACCGGTTCGGGCGACCTGATCAAGCAAGGGAACCAGCGCCTGGTGCTGTCGGGCTTCTACGGCTTCACCGGCACGACGACGGTGCAAGGCGGCACGGTGCGCATCCTGCATCTGCCCAGCACCGCCGAGGTCCAGGTCGATAACGGCCTGCTGGACCTCAGCGGCCTGACCCAGACCGTCACCAACCTCAGCGGCGGCTCGACCGGCTCGATCTCGATCGACGGCGGCGCCCTGACGGTCAACCAGGCGAGCGCCACCACCTTCGCCGGCGCGATCACCGGTTCGGGCTCGTTCACGATCACCGGCGGCGGCGTCATCGAGCTCAGCGGCGCCAACACCTATACCGGCGACACCACCGTCAGCGCCGGCAAGCTGAAGATCAACGGCTCGGTGACCTCCGATGTCACGGTCGGCGCGTCGGGCGCCCTGGGCGGCTCGGGCACGATCGGCGGCGACGTCGTCGTGCAGAGCGGCGGCCAGGTGACCCCCGGCAACTCGCCAGGCACCTTGCACGTGGCCGGCGACTTCACCTTCGCCACGGGCTCGGTCTACCAGGCCGAGGTGCTGCCGACCGGCGAGCACGACCTGATCGCCGTCGGCGGCGTCACCACCATCCAGACCGGCGCCACGGTGCAGGTCCTGGCCGGCGGCACGGCCTCGCAGTACGCGCGTCTGTCGCAGTACGGCATCGTCACCTCGGCGGGCGGCATCACCGGCAAGTTCTCGGGCGTCACCAGCAACATGGCGTTCCTGACGCCCAGCCTGACCTACAGCGCCAACGCCATCCGGCTGAACCTGCTGCGCAACGACATCCGCTTCGCCAGCTTCGCCACGACCCGCAACCAGGTGGGCGTGGCCAACGCCGCCGAGGCCCTCGGGCTGGGCAAGACCGTCTACGACTCGCTGGTCATCCAGAGCGCGGCCGGTTCGGCCCAGGGCTACGACGCCCTGGACGGCCAGATCCACGCCGACGTCTCGACCCTGCTGGTCAGCGGCGCCGAGCGCCTGCGCGCCGCCGTGCAGGGTCGCGCCGCCTTGCCGGCCGAAGCGGTCGGCGGCTGGGGCGACGTCCTGGCCGGCTGGAACCGCGTCGACGCCAGCGCCGGCGCGGCGGGCGTCAAGGCCAACACCTCCGGCCTCGTGGTCGGCGGCGACACCCTGCTGGGCGCCACCCGCGTCGGCCTGGCCGCCGCCTATGGCGAGGGCCGGGCAACGATCACCGCGCGCGGCAGCCAGGCCGAGAGCACCAGCGGCGAACTGGCGGCCTACGCGGCCTCGACCCTGGGCCCCGTACGGGCCAGTGTCGGCGGCGGCTATGCCTGGTCGTCGATCGACACCACCCGCGCGGTGTTCTTCCCCGGCGCCCAGGATCGGGTGAAGGGCAAGTACGACGCCAGGACGGCCCAGTTGTTCGCCCAGGTCTCGGTTCCCTTGACCGTCGGCCCGGCGGCGATCGAGCCGTTCGTCTCGGGCGCCTATCTCAGCGTGAAGAGCGATGACCTCACCGAAACCGGCGGCTTCGCGGCGTTGAACGTCCAGGGCGGCACGCGCGAACTCGGCGTGGTCGATGTCGGCGTCAAGCTGAAGACCGACCTCGGCGTCGGCGCGACCACCGTGCTGCGGCCCCGGGCCTCGATCGCCTGGCGGATGACCACCGGCGACCTGACCGGCGAGACCTCCAACGCCTTCGCGGGCGGCGCGACCCGCTTCGTGGTCACCGGCGCCAAGTACGGCGCCGGCGCGGTGGCTTTGCAGCTCGGCGCGGACCTGGTCTCCGGCGACAAGGCCCGCTTCGGCGTCACCTATGACGCCACGTACGGCGATCGCTACCAGTCCCAGACCATCCGGGCCGGCGGTTCCTGGCGGTTCTAGACCTGGACGGACCGCGTCGGCCCTGGCCGGCGCGGTCCGACAACTTGCGGCGACAGGTCGTCGATTGGACCAAGGCGAGAGAACAGGACTACATTGGCGGGCGACTCAAATTCCCACGACCCGCTGCGGAGCACATGCCATGGGTGAAACTCAACCCGGCCCCTGGCGCATGATGGATTTGCCTCGAATACAGGACGCGCGGGGCAATCTGACGTCCATCGAGGCGCAACAGGTCGTCCCGTTCGAGATCAAGCGCGTCTACTATCTCTATGATGTTCCCGGCGGCGGATCGCGAGGCGGCCACGCCCACAAGCAACTCGAGCAGTTGATCATCGCGGCGTCGGGCAGCTTTGACGTCGTCGTCGACAACGGTCGCAAGAAAGAAACCTTCTCCCTCAACCGATCCTATTTCGGGCTCTACATGCCGCCGATGACTTGGCGGGAGCTCGAGAACTTCTCGTCTGGATCGGTCTGCCTGGTGCTGGCCTCCCGCCACTATGAGGAGGAGGACTACCACCGCGACTACTACGACTTCCTGGCCGACGTGCGAGGTGGGCGTTGAGCCTGGTTCCCTTCCTGGATCTGGGCGCGGTGAA
This sequence comes from Caulobacter sp. AP07, assembly GCF_000281955.1. Taxonomy (GTDB): domain Bacteria; phylum Pseudomonadota; class Alphaproteobacteria; order Caulobacterales; family Caulobacteraceae; genus Caulobacter. The sequence continues at coordinate 10,407 of NZ_AKKF01000009.1, forward strand.
CCGCCCGATCCTCGACGAGATTTCCGCCGCCTCCCGTCGTGTCATCGAAGGCGGCTGGTACATCCAGGGCAAGGAATGCCAGCGGTTCGAGGAGGAGTTCGCGGCCTTCACGGGAACGCGTCACGCCATCGGCGTCGCCAACGGGCTGGACGCTCTGGTCCTCATCCTCCGGGCCTGGATCGATCAGGGACGATTGAAACCGGGCGACGGCGTCATCGTGCCGTCCAACACCTTCATCGCCAGCCTGCTGGCGATCAGCCAGAACGGCTTGACCCCTATCCTGGTCGAACCCGATGCGGCCACCTACAACCTCGATGTCGCCGGGGTCGAGGCGGCCCTGACCCCCCAGGTCCGCGCCGTCATGGCGGTCCACCTCTATGGCCAGGCGGTTCCCATGGCCGCGCTCGCCAACCTCTGTCGCCAGCGCGGCCTGTTGCTGATCGAGGACGCCGCCCAGGGGCATGGCGCGGTGACGGACGGGCGGCGGGTCGGCGCCCATGGCGACGCCGCGGGCTTCAGCTTCTATCCGGGCAAGAACCTCGGGGCGCTGGGCGACGGCGGCGCGGTCACCACGGACGACGACGCCTTGGCCGACCACCTGCGCGCCCTTCGCAACTACGGGTCCGAGATCAAGTACGAGAACCGGCTGCTGGGAACCAACAGCCGGCTGGACGAACTCCAGGCCGCCATTCTCCGGGTCAAGCTGCCCCGGCTGGACGCGGACAACGCGCTGCGGCGGCGGGTGGCCAACCGGTACCGCGCGGGTATCGTCCATCCGGCGGTGACCCTGCCGACCGTGACCGGCGATGAGGACAGCCATGTCTGGCACCTGTTCGTCATACGCTGCGCCGAGCGCGATGGGCTCGCCGGGCAGCTGAAGGCGCAAGGCGTCATGACCCAGGTTCACTATCCCATCCCGCCCCACCGCCAGGCTTGCTACCAGGGCCGCCTGCCGGTCGCGGACCTGCCGCTGGCCGAAACCATGGCGCGCGAGGTGCTCTCGCTGCCGATGAGCCCCGTGTTGGCCGATGATGAGATTCAACGCGTGATCGACGCGGTCAACGGGTTCGAGACGTCGAACTGACACACTCCTGATGGATGGGCGGGCGCTTTAGAACAATGAAGATTTGTCTGTTCGGCTATGCCTGGAACCCGGAGAACCAGCCAGACGCCTACATGATCGAGACGATCTCCGCCTTTGCGGAGATCGGCGTTTCGGTCGATGTCTATCTCGCCAGCCAGTTCAGCGAAGGTCGAGGCATCTACGGTCTCAACCCCGCGCTATCGACGGCCGCGATCGTCGAGCACGTCCGCGCTCAGGGCTATGACATGGCCCTGGCGTTCAACAACGCCATGTTGCTGCCGGAGATGCTGGCCGCGATCCCCGGGCGCGTGGTGACGATGGTGGTCGATGAACCCCAGCATCTCTTCAACCATCTGCGGGGCGGGCTCTACGACGTCTTCCACTACGACATCGAGGTCGTCGCCCTGTCTTCGGCCCTTGAGCGACGCCTCCTGGCTAACGTGTCAGGAATCCAGCCCCGCCTGCACTTCATGTCGCCCGTCACCCGCCCCGAATTGAGGACAGATCCGGCCGAGACGCCTCGACACACCATCTCCTGGGTGGCCAGCATGGTCGGCGACACCAATCTGGACCAGTATTTCGAACTGGCGGCCAACACGCCGGGCTACTACGCCCTGGCCCAACTCTGCCTCGACATCGTGGAGCGGGACGGCGATCTGCGCGCCTTGAAGACAGGTGAACCGTCCCAAGCGCTGGAATTGATCGGAACCCTGCCGTGGAGTTTCGACTATTTCGAGATGCAGATGCAGAACATCGTCACCAACCGCCAGCGACTTTCGGTGGTCGAGCGCTTGGCTCCGCACGGCCTGGCCCTTTTCGGCAACAGCAACTGGCGGCGGCTGATGGCGTCGAACAAGGCGGTCCTGGACGCCTTCCAACCTGGTCCGGCCGTCGCCAGCCACGCCGATCTGCGCAAGGTCTACGACGCGTCGAAAATCGCGATCAACCTGCCCCAGCGCCATGTCTCCCAGGAGGCGATCCAGTATCGGGTCGTCGACATCATGGCCTCCAACGCCCTTCTGATCACCCATCGCAGCGACCCATCCGACCTCTATCGGATATTCGGTGAGGACTGCCCGGTCCCGACCTTCGGCGACCAGGACGAGTTGGAGCGCCTCTGCGCCCACTATCTACGAAACGAGGATGAGCGGCTCGCCGTGGTCCATGCCTGCAATGCCCTGGTTCGACAGGGTTTCAGCTTCCGCGATCGTGCCCTGGACCTGCTCCGTATCGCCGGGCTCGTCCGGCCGAACGGGACCGGCGCCACGCCGGTCATGCGTTGGGTCGACCTGACTCCGTTTGGCGCCTAACCCGGCCGATAGGCGTCGGCCATGACCTCCAGCGCGGTTTCATAGCGGCGGGTGAAGCCCACCTCGTCACGGTAGGCGGAAGCGTCGAAGCCTGGCCGCACGCGCGCCCGCAAGGCGTTCAGGCGCTGGGGATCGCCCGCCAGGTCGATGGCGGTCTGGACATAGGCTTCCCGGCTTTCACAGACCAGTTCATCCAGCCCGCAAGCGCGCAGGGTCACGGCGGCGATCCGGTTGTGCATGTGATCGCCTCTCCAAGTCAGCACGGGAACGCCCGACGAGATGGCGTCCAAGGTGGTGGTCAGCCCCTGATAGGGGAACGGATCCAGGATCAGATCCACCGCATGATAGGCCAGAAGGAAATCCTTGCCGCTCGCGAAGGGCGGGAAGACGATGCGTCCGGCCCCGATCCCAAACGCGTCGAACTGGGCCCAGATCGTGCGCTTCAGGGGCAGGTCGTCGAAATAGACCGATCGCAAGACAAGCTTGGCCTCGGGAAGCGCCTCCAGAATGCTCGCCCAGGTGGCGATGACCTCGAGCGTGATCTTGGCGGGGTGGCCAAAACAGCCAAAGGTCATGGCGCCCGACGTCAGCATCGGCGTGTCGTTCGGCGGAGGAATATCGTGAGACGGCCTGTAGGGCGCCACGATGGGCCCGATCGGCAGGATCGTCTCGCTGTAGAGGTCCTGTGCGTCGGGCAGGTCTGAATAACCGTCCGCATGGAGCACATAGTCGAACTGCGTCAGGCCGGTGGTCTCGACATAGTTGATCCACGACAGCTGGATCGGCGCCGGCTTGCGGGCGAAGAGCAGCAGGCGGCTGCCTGCGGTATGGCCCCAGAGATCGACGAGAACATCGATCTTGTCCTCAACGACCTGTCTGGCAAAAGCATCGTCGTCGAACAACTCGACCTCGCGCCACAGGTCGGCGCCGGCCTTGATCGCCTTGGCGGTGTCGTCACCGGCCGGCGCGCCGGAGTAACAGACGACGCTGAAGCGGGTCCTGTCATGGTGCTCCAGCACGGGCTGGATGAACTTGCTCAGTTGGTGCTGGTTGAAAAGCGGCGCGAAATAACCGATGCGCAAGCGACCGTCGGGTCGGTGCAGGGCGGGCGGACGCGGCGCTTGCGTCTTGGGCGCGTGAAGCTCCACCCACCGCAGACCTTCCTGAAGCATGGCGTCGGGCGTGGCGCGTTGGAAGGCGCGGGCGTAGTGAAGATAGGAATGGTCCTCGGCGCTGGGCCAATGACGCAAAGCGCCTTCATAGGTCGCGATCGCCTCGTCCATCCGGCCCTGGTGCTGAAGCGCCAAGCCGAGCTTCAGTCGCAGACCCGGTTCGGCGGGGTGCATCTCCATCAGCCGCTGCATCACGTGCGTCGCGGCCGCCATCTGGTTGTTGGCGTAGAGCATCTCCGCGGCTTCAACGAGGTCAGCCGTGGAGGCGTCTGGAGCTAGAGCCTTCGGCGCCATGGTCTGAATCACCAATCGACCATGCAGGTCGCGCGCCTCGGCCAGCGTGCGTTGCGCCTCCTCCAACTTGCCCAACGCGATCTGGGCGCCGGCCAGCCGATAGCGGGTCTCGGCATCCTGGGGACGCTTGGTCGCCGCCGCGCGCAGCAGGGTCTCGGCGTCGACATAGCCGCCGGAGGCCATGCAATCACCCGCCGCCTTGATCAGCTCCGCCGGCTCGTAGCCGAGGACCGACACCTCGAAATCGGAAGGTTTGGGCAGGGCGGTCGTCATGCTCGGTTCCGTCGATCGAGGGCTAGGGCAGCGTCGGGCGGCGCGAGCCGCCTTCGCGTCAGGCGCGGCGCGTCTTCTTCTGACGCGCCGTGTGGAGGGGTTCGTCGGTGACGTAGACCTTGGCCGGCGCCTTGTAGGCGGCCAGCTTGGCCAGGCAGGCCACCCGCAACCGGCGCTTCAGGAGGTCGGCCGGTTCAGGCTCGCGCAGGATGACCTTGGCCGCCACGATCTGGCCCAGCAGCGGGTGGGTTTCGCCGAACACCGCCACGTCGACGATGTTGTCCAGGTCCAGGATCACGTCCTCGACCTCGGCCGGATAGACCTTCTGGCCGCCGACATTGATCAGGTCGGTCACCCGGCCCAGGATCTTCAGATAATCGCCGTCGACCTCGACCCGGTCCTGGGTGTTGAACCAGCCGTCGGCGTCGAATTCGGACGGCGCGTTCAGGTAGCCGACCATGGCGTATTGCGAGCGGACCCACAGCACATCGTCAACGACCTTGGTCTCGAAGCCCTCGCCGCCGACCCGCACCCACAGCGATCCGTCGCCGCGCGACTGCGACCGCAGAACGCCGACCTCGGAGAGACCGTAGGTCTGTTGCAGTTCGGCGTCCGGGAAAGCCTTGCCCAGGCGGTCCAGCACCGACTGCGGCATCACCTCGGTGCCGTAGGTGATGCGCTTGAGCGAGGTCAGGTCCAGCTCGCGGTGGATGCCGGACGTCAGCATCAGCGACAGGAACGAAGGCGTGGCCGGCAGCAGTTCCACGCGCCGCCGGGCAATGGCCTCGCAGATCGCCGACACCGAACGGTCGGCCACGGTGACCACCGCCCCCAGGCTGCTGGTGATGGCCAGGATGGTGTTCACGCCACCGAAGTGGTCGATCATCAGGAAGGGAATGGCCACGACCGGCGCGCGGACCTTGCTGAACTTGTCGGCGACCCGCTCGAGGTCGTGCAGGATTCCCTTGGGATGGCCGGTCGAGCCCGAGGAGAACAGGATCAGGCCCGGCCGCCCCGCCGCCACCAGGCCGTCGACCAGCGGCGTGTCGGCCTCGATGACGTGGCGACGGACTGTCGCCTCGCTGCCCTGGGCGTCAAATTCCACGAACCAGTCGCAGCCCGAGATCGCCAGGGCCGAAGCCTCCTCGACGACCGCGGCGCGGCTAAGCGGGATGATGATATTGCCATTCAGGCCCAGGGCCATGATCAGGCAGAAGACCTCCGGCGAGTAGTCGGCGAGGATGACGACCTTGGCGCCCGGCGCGATCCCCTCCTGCTGGATCTGGCGCGTGAAGCCGCTGACCCGCTCGACCACGCCGCCATAGGTGACCTCTCGACCCTGATGGTCGAAGGCCAATCGCTCGGGGGCGCTCGCGAACCGGTCCAGCAGCCACTGCATCTCAGTCCACCATCAGTTCGTTCAGGACCAACTTGATCAGCGCGTAGGAACTGAGATTGGCCGCGTCCTCGTCAGGGATCGACACGTCGAACTCCTGCTCCAGGGCCAGCACCAGGTTCATGTGGCGCAGGGAATCCCAGGTCGGCAGGGTGTCGGTGCTGGTGTCCGGACCGATCTGCGCCTCGGGCACGCGGAGCACGGCGGCCATCACCCTCTTCAGGGCCTCTTCGTCAAACATGCAGCACCCTGATCCACGGTGTCGGAGGGGGAATGAACGCCGCCAACGCGGCGGAATAGACCTGCGCGCCTCCGACATCGCCCTGCGACGGCAGGCCCAGGCGGTCGTAGAAGTCGGCGGCCTGGGCGTTCTTGGCGGTCGGTCGGTAGGTGGCCTGGAGCCTTACGCAGCCCTTCTCGACCGCGTCTCGCACCACCGTCGACCACAGCGACTGCTCCACGCCCCGGCCCAGCACGCGGCAGCTCATCAACAGGCTCTCGACCACGGCGACCTCGCTCTCGCGGCGGACCACGACCACCCCGGTGGTGCCGGCCGGACCGAACCGGTCGGCCACGTCGAGGGTGTAGACCGTGGCCGCCTCGTCCTGAATCAGCCGGGCGATGTCTTCCGGCGTATAGCGGATGGTCGTCAGGTTGAACTGGTTGGACTTCTGGCTGAGCTGGCTGACCCGGGCGGCGCGGGCGGGGTCGTCGCGGGCGATGGTCACCGTCAGGTCGAGCGAGGCCAGATAGTCCTCGTGGGTGTCGAAGGCCGCGGCCGCCTCGATCGCGGCGGCGCGCTGACGATACTGCTGGGTCTTGCCGACGCCTTCGCCGCCCTCCCCGCTGGCCAGGAACAGATCCTTGATCTGGGCGATCACGCCCGGATACTCGACCGGGTTGGCCGGAGCCTGGAACACCGTCACCTCAGGCAGCTGCGTCCTGACGGCTTCGCACTCGAAGGCGGAGTCGTCGAGGAACACCAGGCTGTCGAGGCCAATGTTCAGAGTCTGGGCGATCTGGCGCAGGTTGCCGACCTTGTCGTCCCAATTGACCTGCTTGACGATGACGTCCGACGATCGCAGCACCATGTCCGGATGGGTCTCGAGCAGCGCGTCGACGGCTTCTGCGTCGTTCTTGCTGCACAGGCAGAGCAGCACGCCCTGGCGCTGGAGCGCGACGAACTCGGTCTGGGCCCGCCAGAAGACGTTGCCGGGATAGTCGAAGGGGCCGATCTGGAGGCCTTCGGGCAGGTCCTCGCCGAGGATGCCGCCCCACAGGGTGTTGTCGCAGTCGAGCACCAGCGCCTTGTGGAACCGATTGCCATAGGCGCGCGACGCCGTCGCGACCTGGCGCCCCCAGACATTGAGCAGGGCGGCGGAATAGGGAGCGGTGTTGCGCAGGTAGAAGCGCATGTCGAAGGCCGCCGCCCGTCCGACCTCGGCGACCATGGCCGACATGTCCAGGACGCGGACATTGGCGAAGGCGCCGGCCTCTTCGGCCAGCGCCTGGTTGAATCGGTCGAGCACGACGTCGGTGCGATCGCCGCCTGGCACGGAGGGCGTCAGGCGATGGAAGTCGCAGAGAAGGACCTTGCGGAACCCCGAGGCGGCCTTCAGCGCCAGCCGCCAGCGTCCCCGCATCTCGGCCTCGCGGGCAGCCAGCTCATCCTCGGACATCATCGCGGCGCGGGCTTCGAACGCCGGCTCCAGGGTGTCGAAGAATGGGGCCAGCACCAGGAACTCGACGCCGGCTTGGCCAAAGCGCTCGATGTCGCCCAGCGGATCGTCGAAATTACCCTGGCTGACCCGCAGGCGAACGCCCGACAGCAGGGCGTGGCGGCGCAGGAACAGGCCCAGCAGATCGGCCGTCGCGCCGGCGCTGACCCCGACATGGGCGGTGAAGGGCAGCGTCGCGTGCGTCTCGACGTCCTCGACCGCGCCCATCAGGCTGGCCAGCGACGCCGCGGGATCGGCCAGGACCTTCTTCCAGTCCGCGACGGGATGCTCGTCAGGACCGGTGGTCACCGCATCACCATGCCGCCGTTCACGCTGACGGTCTGGCCGGTGATGAAGCCGGCGTCCTCGGAGGCCAGGTAACCAACCGCCGAGGCGACGTCCCGAGGCGTGGCCAGGCGGCGCATCGGCGTCTGCCGCGCCGCCATCATCTGGGCCTTTTCCGGAATGTCGCCGATCAGGGCGGTGGCGGTCATGCCCGGCGCCACGCAATTGACGGTGACGCCGCTGGGCCCGACCTCGGCCGCCAGGTAGCGCGAAAAGGTCGCGAGCGCCGACTTGGCCATGGCGTAGGCCGTCCAGGTCGGGGTCGGCGCGCCTTCGATGACCTGCGAGGTGATGTTGACGATGCGGCCGAAGCGCTGGGTCTTCATGGCCGGCAGGCAGGCCTGGGCCAGCAGCATGGCGGCCTTCACCGTCACGTCGATCTGGCTTTGGATATCCTCCCAGGCCAAGGCCTCGAACGGCTTGGCGCCGATGGCCGGCGAGGCGTTGTTGACCAGGACGTCGATCGGCCCGAAGGCCTCGGCGGCCCGGCGCGCCAGGGTCCTGGCGCCCTCGGCGGTCGACAGGTCGGCGGCGATCGCCACCGCGCGGGTGGAGCCCTCCAACGCCGCGATGGCGTCGACCACGGCCTGAGCACGGTCGGCGCGGCCGCGATAGGCGACCACCAGGTCGAGGCCGTCGCGGGCCAGGGCCAGGCAAATCTCGCGACCGATGCCGCCGCCGCCGCCGGTGACCAGCGCGACCTTGGCGCGGCGGGTCGGAACATCGACCTCGGCTTGCGTCGCCGTCTCCAGCACCTTAACCTTGGCCTGGCCGCTCAGGACCTTCTGGCCCGCCTGATTGGTGATCGCGGTGTCCAGGTCCAACAGCCGCTCGCGCTCGTGCTTGCCGGTGATCACGCAGGCGATGGTCAGGGTGTCGCCCAGCCGCACGGGCAGCAGGAACTCCAGGCTCTGGGCCACCCAAAGCGCGCCCGGACCGGGCAGTTGGGTGCCGATCACCGTCGAGATGAAGGAGGCGCCCAGCATGCCGTGGACGACGATGTCCTTGAAGCTGGTGCTCTCGGCATAGGCGCGATCGACGTGCAGCGGATTGTCGTCGCCGGTCATCTCGACGAACCGGCGGACGTCGGCCTCGGAAATCGTGCGGCTCAGCGAACGGGTGTCGCCGACCTGGAGCGTTTCGAAATCGGAGAACACGCTACACCTCGCCGCTGGCGGTGATCGGACCCCAGCGCCAGACGCTGGCGCCGAAGTTGAAGCCCGCGCCCACCGCCGCCAGCACCACCAGGGAGTCCGGAGCGATCAGGTCGCGCTCGACGGCTTCGCTGAGGGCGATGGCGACCGAGGCCGCGCCGGTGTTCCCGATCTCCTGCACGTTGGTGTAGGTCTTCGACAGATCAAAGCCCATCTTGCGCACCAGATAGTCGATCAGGTTGTAGTTGGCCTGGTGGAACACCAGGAAGTCCACGGCCTTGGGATCAACCTCGGCCTTGGCGCAGGCGGCGCGGATCACCGTCGGCAGATGGGTGATCGCCTGTTTCCAGGTCGCCAAGCCGTTCAGCTCCATGACATCGGTCTCGGCCGGGGCGCTACGGCCCATCACCGGGAAGCTCGACCCACCGCCCCGCACCCGCACGGCCTCGTAGTTGGAGCTGTCGGTGTGGAACGACGAGGCGATGATCCCCCGCCCCGGATCGCGTCCCAGCACCACGGCGCCGGCCCCGTCGCTGTGGTAGATCGCGCTGTCGGCGTTGGCGCGGTCGATATAGCGGCTGTTGAGCTCGACGCCGACGACCAGGGCGTTGCGCACCGACGGGTCGGCGGCCATCCGGTCGCTGGCGGCCGTCAGCCCCGAGACGAAGCCCGCGCAGTTGGCTTGAAGATCGAAGATCTGCCCCCCCTTCACGCCCAGGTCCTTGTGGATCTTGGCGGACAGGGCCGGAAAGGTGTAGTCGGCCGAGAAAGTGCAGGCGACGACGAGGTCGATGCCGTCGGCTCCGACGCTCGCCGAAGCCAGGGCGCGCTGGGCCGCCTTCAGGGCCAGGCCCGAGGCGGTCTCGTCCGGCCCCGCCAGGTAGCGGCGCTTGATGCCGGTCTTCTCGACGATCCATTCCGGCGTGACCTCGAGGTTGCGACAGAGCTGCTCGTTGTCCTCGATGATATCGGGAAGGTGATGGCCGACGCCGATGATGCGGATGCCGCTGGGGGAAGACATGTCAGTCCGCGTCCGCTGTGTCGGGGGTGGCGAAGAGGAAATCCAGCAGCGCGCGGTTGTCGTCACGGATGGCGCCGAAACGGGCCGAGGGGCCATGGCCGGGGTGGATCAGCTGTTCGGCGGGGATCTTGTCCCACAGCGCCAGCAGGCTGCGGCGCAGGCCGTCATGGTCCTCACCGGGCAGGTCCGACAGGCCAACGCCGCGCGCGTAGAGGCTGTCGCCGGTGAACAGCGCGTCGCCATATTCGATGAAGCAGCTGCCCGGCGTGTGGCCCGGAACCGGGTGATAGGTCAGCGCCCGCCCCCCGACCAGGAACGGGGCGGCGGTCACGTCCACGGGCGTGATTTGCGGCAATTCGATCCGCTGGGCGATCTTCAGGACCATCAGCAGGAAGTTGCCGCTCTTCATGGTCTTCAGGTCGGCCGGGTGGACGAACACCTCGGCGCCGTAGGCCTTCTGGAAGTGCGCGGCGCCGCCGATATGGTCGAAATGGCCGTGGGTGCAGAACACCTGGCGCGGCGTCAGGCCCAGGGCCTGGGCGGCGCGGTCGATCTTCGCCGGGTCGAGGCCGGGGTCGATGATGAAGCCGGAGCCGTCGCCCGCCGCGCAGACATAGGCGTTGGACGAGAAGATCCCGCCGGTCACCCGCCACACGCCCTCTCCGACCGCCACGGGTTCGGCGGTCCCAGCCTCATGGGCCGGCATCGTCAATTGACCCCTCCCAGGTACAGGGTCTGGGCGGTGATGTAGCTGCTGGCTTCGGACGCGAAAAAGTCGATCGCGTTGAGGATATCGGCCGGTTCGGCGAAGCGCGGTATGGGCAGGCCGGCGATGATCAGGTCGATCTTGTCGCGCGGCAGCTGGCTGAGCATGTCGGTCTCGATGGCGGTGATCGCCAGCGTGTTGCAGGTGACGTTCATGGCCCCGAACTCCTTGGCCATGACATTGGTCAGGGTGCTCAGCCCCGCCTTGCAGGCCGCGTAGACGGAATCGCCGATCGGCTCGAGGCTGGCGGCCATCGAGCCGATGTTGATGATCCGGCCCCACTTGGTCTTGCGCATGAACTTGGCCGCCTCGCGCGAGACGATGAACGGCGCCAGAAGGTTGACGTTGACCATCGCCTGGGCCGCGCCGGGCGGCATGATCATCGCGTATTGCGAGGTCAGGACGGCGGCGTTGTTGACCACGATGTCGACGCGGCCGGCGCTCTTGTGCAGCCCCATGAACGCCTTCTGGATGGCCATGGGGTCGGCCAGATCGACCTCGACATGCTGATAGGCCGGGTGCGTGATCGTACCCGGCGAACGCGCGAAACCGATCACCGACGCACCCTGCGCCAGGAAGTGTTCGGCGATCAGGCGGCCCACCCCGCGGGTGGATCCGGTGACCAGGGCGGTGCGCCCCACATAACGGCCGACGAGATCGTCCATGGGTCGCCTCAGGCCGGGCTGACTTCAGCGAGGAGTTCGAGAATGTAGTCGGTCAGCGTGCCCACATCGTCGAAGGGGGAAATGGCGCGGGCCATGGCGCGGTCGTCCGTCAGGCTGATCGGCGCGTCCCATTCCATGGTCAGCGCCGTCTCCACGTCGATGATCACCGAGACCAACGACAGGGAGTCCAGCGCGGCGTCGGGACTGAACAGCGCCGTCGTCGGCCCGATCTCGACCTGCCGATCTTCGCTCAGCTCGGCGTTGAGGCTCTCCAGCGCGGCATAGATGATGCCGAGCACTTGCTCACGTCTGTCCATGGCGCTCAATTCGCCGCTGGCCGGCTGCGCGCGAGGGCGATCAGCGCGTTCATCTTGGGCAGGCTCACGCGGCGATACTCATCGGCCAGAAGCCCCAGGGCCACCGCGTCGATGAACTCATCATCTCTCAAATAGTGTCGGCGCAAACGACCCTCTTCCTTCATGCCCAGATAGAGTTGCCATTTCAGCATGAGGTGATTGCGCACTTCGATCAAACCATGAATGCGCTCCAGACCAAGGCGGTCAAACCCAACGGCGTAGAGCAGCTTCATGGCCTCGACGGCCACCGGCGCGCCCTTGACCAGCGCTTCGTCGCCGATCAGGAACCGGGCGGATTCCGCGCGGCGGTGGGTCAGGTCGATCGCGATCAGCGACAGCATTCCCACGGGCTCGCCGCTGGTCAGTTCAATGATGTAGTTGAGTTCCGAGGCCGGGCGACCGGCGATCCATCGCGCCTGCTCCTCCACCGTGGCGGCGCTCTGGTTGAGATAGGCGGCCCTGGCCGCATGGCGCCATTGGTGCGTGGTCTCCGCATCGGCGACCGACAGAGGACGCAGCGCCGCGAATTCCCCCCTGATGGTTTCCGTGGCCAGGGAAGACAGGCTCGACCAGGTTTCGGCGCCGGGGGACATCAGTCGATTCCTCGATGAGAGCGCCTCTTGTACGCTGCTCTCCGAACAAGATGAACTCCCCGCGATGGGCCGGCGCCGTCCCCGCCTAGATCTCGACGCCGATCACTTGCGGAGAGAACCGCGCCATGAGGTCGTAGACTTCTCCCGGAAACAGCAGCCGGACGCAGGTGATCTGCTCGTCGGCCCGCCAGGTCCGACGCTCCAGGGCCAGGCACGCGGCGCTCGCCCCGATACGAAGCAGCTTCGCCGTCGAGCGGGGGACGTTGACGGCGCTGATGCGGTGCTCGGCCTCGGTCCAGGCCACCGTTCCCAACAGCCAGGCGCCCGGCGCGACGATCGAGAAATCCACCTCGGCCGCTTCGGGCACCGCCGCCAGGTTGATCACCCGCTCCTCGAGCGCGAACGGCCGCCCGTTGGAACGATGAAGGCAGGTCAGGGCCAGGACCTGGCTCGACGCCGCCAGATCGAGCTTGGCCATTTCGACACGGTCGGGCCGGCGCGATCTGCGCGACAACAGTTCGTAGCGATAGGCCGCGCCGCGACCATTGATCTCGGTCTGGATGTCGGGGATGTCCAGAACGACCGAGTGGACCTTCGGATAACAGACGAAGGAGCCCGCCCCGCGCTGGCGGATGATCAGGCCCCGCTCAGCCAAGGGCGACAGCGCCTTGTTCACCGTCATCCGCGAGCAGCCGTACTGCGCCATCAGTTCGTGCTCGAACGGAATCCGATGACCCGGGGGCCAGGCGCCCGATCGGATGCGCTCGCCGATATCGGCCCGGATTCGCTGATGCAGCGTCGAGGTCGTGTCACGGGCCATGGCCAAGGTGATCTCGCGGACACAGGGGACGAGGTGGCGCCGACGACGGAACTAGCGTGACCGCAAGCGGTCCCATCCGTCCAGAACCCAGGCGAAATCCGACCGCCGGAAGCTGCGGAAGAGCAGGATGACCCCGCTGAGGGCCAGCCAGGCGACGCCCGTCGCCACCGTGATGATCAGCGGATGGTTGAAGCTGGCGCGATCGGTGTAGTCCATGATGTGCAGCATCCAGAACACGTCCCACAGCCGCCAGGTGTCGTTGCGGCGCTCGACCACCTCGCCGGTGGTGGCGGCGACATAGAGCGTGGTGTTGTCGGCGTCGTCGAACTTGGCTTTCCACAACGGCAGGACCAGGCCGCGCGTCTCCAGGCCGTGCTTGGCGACCGGTTCGACGGCGGTGATCCTGCCCTCTCCGACATAGGCGGCGGCGGCCAGGCGACGGGCGGCGACGGCGTCGATCACCATGGGCTGGCCGCTGACGGCGTCCAGTATCGAGGTACCCATCGCGGTCTTCACCTCGTAGACGTAGCGGTCGTTCAGCGGCCGGAGCTTGACGCCCTGGACGGGCCCCGCGACCATCTCGGCCAGCGCGCCGATCGACATGAGCGTCGTCGGCGCCGCCAGCGGCGCGGGCGCCCGCACGGTGTGCTCTCCGGAGACCTTGTGGTGGTCGAGCAGGGCCATCATCGCCCCGCTGACCGTCCACAGCAGGAACTGCAGGCCCAGGATCAGGCCAAACCATTTGTGCAGGGTGCGGATCAACAACATCTGGGCCTCACGCGGCTTTACGGGCCCGCCGGCGACGGCGGAAACTGAAGATCAGGAGCCAGGCGCCGCTGGCGCAACTGACCACGGCCGTCCAGGTGGCGACGCGCAACAGGGTGTTGTTGACGTTCTCGCGCTCCTGGTAGTCCATGATGTGGAGCATCCACACGACGTCGAACATTCGCCAAAGATCGTGACGCTTGGCGACCAGTTCGCCGGTCTGAGCCGAGATGTAGAGGGTCGGCCGCCACCAGCCGTCGAATTCGACACGCCAGATCGGCGCCGGGCGACCGCGAATCTCCGGCGGCGCCTCAGCGAGCAGTTCGACGGTCTTGAGCGCGCCCGCGCCGGCGAAGAGCTCGCTCGCCCGCGCCCGGGCCGCGTCCTCGCCCAGCGGCGACAGCTCGCGCCCCGTGCGGGCGTCGAACAGCGCCCGCCCCGTCCCGCCGGCGACCACATAGACCGGTCGGCCAAGCTGGACCTCCAGCCGCGCGCTGGCGCTGGGCTGCCCGCCCATGACCGCCCCGGGCTCGACCAGACCGGTCAGGTCGATCGGGGTCGGCGCGGCGTGGCGCACCAGGTGGTCACCGTGGATGATGTCGATATGGACGGCGGTCATGTAGAGGCCGCTGAGGGTCCACAGCGCCGCCTGCACGCCGATGGCGAGGGCGAGCCATTTGTGGGTGTTCCGGGCGAGGGCCGGCCAACGCATATTCTTCACCTGATCGGAGGAGGCGCTGGCCGCCCCGAACGGGACGGCCAGACGCAAGGGGGCTAGTTGAACTTGTAGCTCAGCCGCAGATAGCCGCGGCGACCCAACAGGTCGTAGGTCATGGTGTCGGTGTTGCCGTCGGTCCAGCTCTGGATGAACGGCGCCTTCTTGTCGAAGAGGTTGTCGACGCCGACGGCGATGTCAGCCTGGTCCCCCAGCCGGTAGGCGAACTGGGCGTTGTGGTAGAAGACGTTGGGCGACTTGTAGCCGATTTTGCCCGGCGCCGCGTTGAAGTCGGTGGCCTTGCCGATCCACTGGACCGAATAGGTTCCGGTCCAGCGCTGCGCCATCAGCGACAAGCTGCCGTTGGAGCGCCAATGCGGATAGCCGCCGTTGCCGCCGCCGATATGGCCGGCGAA
>NZ_AKKF01000010.1 GCF_000281955.1 Caulobacter sp. AP07
CCCGCCGGGGAGTGGCTGCCGTTCTATCGCCTGGAAGACGCCACGGCCACTGCGGAGGCGCTGGAGCCGGACAGCACGTCGATCTGCTCTATGTGCTTGGGAGAGTACAGGAAGCTGGGTGGTGGAAGATAGACGGGCCGCTTTATGGCGCCGCATCTCTTCGGTAATGCTTGAGTAGCTAATCGCCATTAAGTTGCTGCAACGCAAGCGATGGGATTAGTTGAATGGCGTTCTATGTCTCACTAAATGATCTCCGGTGTGATGAGAACTTAGAGACTGGCCCCTATCGACCGGGCGTCGAGGTTCCTCGCTCAGGCATCTATCGGTGCAAAAACTGTAGAAATGAGATCGCCGCTAATCAGGGCGATCCCTTTCCGCCTGAAGACCACCACCAGCATCAGGTCCCCAGCCCGATTACCTGGGAACTGATCGTGGCTACAGAAAGAGTTCGCGGATAGACAGGGGCGAACCCAATGTAGCGCCTGAAACCTTACGATCTCCATGCTTGGCCCATAGGAGCGGTGCGAGTCGCGAAAGTTCCGTTGCAATTGATACAAGCTGATCGGCAGCGAAGTTGCGCTTCATGAAGGCGGCAACGATGCCCACGTCATCGTCGATCTCAATGATCATAGTCGTTGGTCTCTAAGGGGAACAGTAAAGTCGCCTATCGCGACATTCGACCCAGGGCCGAAAATTCAGGCCGCTGAACGCGACGCAACCAGCGATAGTCGAAAAAGGGCGTCCTGTCAAGATTTATGCCAATGCTTTACGGCGCTACGGCGCTACGGCGCTACGGCGCTACGGCGCAGACGCACCTGCATTCGCGTAAGCTTGGAAGATAGACGTTATGCTCGCGATACCCGACGCTCTCACAGAAGGGCGGGGAAGGTTTCGGGTTAACGCGAGGCAGATGCTAGCGCTGACAGCGCAAGCTTACCCCGCCGGACGCGTTGTAAGGCGCTTGCAACCTGAGTTTAGTCCTGTGAGGTTGCGCCATCGGAATGGTGTAGTCGGGGCAGGTTGATGTCGAAGAGGGTGGCAATACATTATCGCCTCGCGGGAGGCCGGTCGTTAGCCGACTTGGACTTCGAGCCGTGCTGCGAGGCCGGACTCGACGATGTGATTGGCGGGGTGGTCCTTCGGAATTCAGATGCGGCCCGGATCGCAACGACATCTGACGGCCAGCGCTCGTTCGCTGACAACGGCTATTGCTTCGGTGAAGTAGCGGTTTTCAGGAAGTTGGGAGCCTAATATGGTTTCTCTCGTAGAATTCGATCCATCGAATGAATCGGCAACTCAGCTCCTTGAGTCTTACTTTCAATCCGCCTCGCTAAACTTCCTGCTTGGATCGGGGGCCTCTTTTCCGGCGATCAAAACTGCGGGAAGCATAGAAAATGATCTGAACGACTTGATTCTTATCGGAGACGAAGAGAAGGCAAATTCTACTTGTCTAGATTTCGTAGATTCAATAACCGATGTTCACAGATCGCTAAATTCAACCATTAAAAACCATAGCGTAGAAGGCGTTCTGACAGAGTATAAGCGCTTTGCATCTTTGCTGGATGGCATTCTTTTCGCGCGAAAATCGCAATCATTACCACGTCAAGGTACCGTGTTTACGACCAATTACGATCTTTTTCTTGAGCACGCGGCTGCCCAACTACCAGGTATGCGCCTGAACGACGGCTTTGATCGGTCGGCAGGGCTTGGGGGCGATTTCAAATTTGCTCCAGAGCAATACTTCGATCGGACCTATAGAACGAGCACGATTTATGGGAAGGCCAGCGAGATACCCACGATCAACCTTGTGAAACTCCACGGCTCTTTGACGTGGGGGACCTCCACCACCGGTGTGGTCTTCAAATCCATTCTAGAACCACGACTAGATGATGCGAAGCGTGGGGATGCAGATCTGGTATTATCAGAATTGAAGAAGCACTTCTTGATACTGCCCACGCTTCGAAAGTTCCATCAAACCCTGATGGAACGAACTTACTATGATCTCCTTCGACTGTACGCAAAAGCCTTGGAGCAGGAGAACGCGGTCATGATCGCCTTCGGCTTCTCGTTCGCTGATGAGCATATCCTCGATCTCACCCGACGCTCGCTTAGAAACCCGACGGCGCAGCTGATCATAGTGTCCTTCGACCAACCTTCGGTCGCCGGTTATCAAGCCAAATTCGCGAACCATCGCAACGTCACGATTCTCGCTCCCACAGCCGGCGCGACGGTCGATTTCGCGCGACTGAACAACATATTGCAGGCGGTGTTGGCCGAGGCACCCAAATGAGTGGCGCGCCTGATCGACTGGAGAAGGAAGCCGTTCTACGCGTAGGGACGGTAAGCGCCGTTACTGGCCGGAAGATTTTCGTGACGGTCGACAGCGACAAGAACTTGTCGGAGCTATTTTTTGACGGCGATGTCCTCAGGAACATCGCTGTCGGTAGCTATGTGGATATTCGCAAGGGGTTCTTGAGCCTGATCGGCCGAGTAGAGGGTGAAAGCGCTCGGGCCGAGGATCGGTACTCTGAGGACCCTGCACTTCAAGGTCGACGGACCCTGTCGGTATCGCTTGTCGGATTCCTCGACCGTCGCGGCCAGTTTTTCGGCGGCACCAAGGAGTTGCCACTTGTGGGCAACGAAGCCTTCCTGCTGACGCGGGAAAAGGTGCACCAGGTCCATCGTCTCGTGACGCCGGAGGGCATTGGCCTAAACTTCGCAAAGTCTGATTACGAAGGTTACGACATCGCGCTCCCTGTTGATGGCCTAATAAACAGCCACATCGCGATCTTTGGTAACACCGGAAGTGGAAAATCAAATACGTCGGCCGCTATGTATCAAGATTTCATCGAGCAGATGCGATCTCGAAACACCTTGGCATTTGAGGCTAACTGTCGAATTCTTATTTTCGACTTTAACAATGAGTTCACGCGAGACAATTGCCTCACGCCCCATAAAAAAGTCTTTTCCCTCAGCACCCGAAACGATAACGGCGACAAGATTTCACTCGGTCTCGGTGGCTTCACTGACATTGAGATTGTGAGCATCTTGGCAGATGCGACAGAGAAGACTCAAAAACCATTCCTCAAACGCGCACTATCGCTCCAGGCCCGCGCTACTGCCGCACAGGACCCTACTGCTTACGTCCGCAGCATCCTTAAAAACCAAATTATCCAGCTTCTCCAGATGTCAGACAAAATCCGGGCTGACGTAATTATGGACTATATGCGTCAGGCCTTACCGGCGACGGACATAGCAGGGAACGTCGTTGAACTTTCTAGCGACCTGGAGTGGCACAATACCGTTGCTGAATTTAAATGGAACAATGTGTTCCTAAAGCAAAATCCGGCTTATATCGAAAACACTAATATCTACAAACAGGCAGAGATATTTGATCATCCGGACGATGCTGTTGAGTCTCTTATTTGCTTTTGCTACATCCAGCTATCAAATGACATCCTCTCGAACAGGGCGCAGAACGAACACATTGCTCCGGCGATAAATAAACTGAAGAGCAAACAGGGTGACATCCGGCGTATTTTCAGCGCTTCTAACGCTTCCGGCCTTTTTGAGAAGAATGTGGCTGTCATTGCGCTGGGCGATGTGAACCTCGAAATGAAAAAGACTGTTCCTCTTCTGCTTGCAAAGAAGATTTACGAAGAGCATAAAAAACTTGGAGGTGGGCGCTCCCTAAGCATTATTATAGATGAAGCCCATAACATACTGTCTCGGGATTCATTCCGGGAATCAGAGAGTTGGAAGGATTATCGCCTGGAGACATTTGAAGAAATTATCAAAGAAGGAAGAAAATTTGGCGTGTTTGTAACAATTTCAAGTCAACGACCAAGCGATATTTCTCCAACTATAACTTCTCAGGCCCACAATTACTTTATACATAGACTGATAAACGATAAAGACCTTCAGTCAATAGCGAGTGCCGTATCGTACATCGACAAGCTCACCGAGGAATCAATCCCAACCCTGCCCACCGGCACTTGCATATTTAGTGGCGTCGCGGGGCAAATGCCTCTCAAGCTCGCGATCCGTCCCCTTGAAGAGCAACTCCGCCCTAGGAGCAGCACGGTACGCTTTCAGGATATCGTCCCCTCGCCTGAACCAGAAGAGCCGGAGGAGTTCTTCTAGGCCGCGCTCCGAAACACATGCTTCCGCGCCATTGCCTGCCAAGCGTTATCGCCAGACCACCAACGTCGTCGCATCGGCGGAACGAGCTTACTAACTCCCAGATTCAAACTGCGTCACCACCCAAGGATTCGCGGGTTTCGCCATGGCTTGCCAAGCACCGCGACGCGTTGGACTAAGGCTCTCATGACCCAGCCCGCTCCCCAGCCTTCGCCCGGCAAGCCGACCGTCCTCGTCGCCGCCGCCGCCCTGATCGACGTCGATGGCCGGGTGCTGATCTGCCAGCGGCCGCAAGGCAAGTCGCTGGCCGGCCTGTGGGAGTTTCCGGGCGGCAAGGTCGAGCCGGGCGAGACGCCCGAGCAATGCCTGATCCGCGAGCTCGACGAGGAGCTGGGCATCAAGGTGGCGCAGGCCTGCCTGGCGCCCTTCGTCTTCGCCTCGCACACCTACGAGTCGTTCCACCTGCTGATGCCGCTCTACCTGCTGCGCCGCTGGGAAGGCTTCGTGACCGCCCGGGAGCACGAGGCGCTGAAGTGGGTGAAGCCCGACCATCTGGCGGACTATCCGATGCCGCCGGCCGACCTGCCGTTGATCGCCTGGCTGCGGGATTTGCTGTGATCGGCCAGGTTTAGCGATCAGCACAAAACGCCGTCATCCCCCGCTTTATGCGGGGGACCCAAGCTGGATCGGCCGCCTCGGCTTGGGTCCCCCGAACAAGTCGGGGGATGACGGTTCTGGAGTGTTGCGGCTTTTGACCTAGCCCGCCTTGTCCCCCGGCGGTCGCTCCACCGTGCCCAGCGCATCCGCCAGCCGCATCTTGGCCGAGCCCGGCCGCAGCGGCTTCTGCTGGCTTTCGTGCGGCGCCCAGCCGGTGACGGTGACGATCTCGAAGGTGGCCGGCACGCGGCCGTCGGGCTCGGCGAAGCGCTCCTGGTAGAGTTCCATCGCTCGGAACAGCACCTTGCGGCTCAACGGCTGGCGCGAGCGGTCGATCAGCACGCTGGTCTCGCCCATGGCCCGCAGGTCCTTGAGCAGGGCCAGCGGATGGGCGTAGCGCACCTTGACCCGGTCGACGTCGGCGACGGGCAGGGCGAAGCCGGCCCGTTGCAGCAGGCCGGCGGCGTCGATGGCGTCGGCGAAGGGTGAGACGCGCAGCGACGCGCCGCCGCTGACCTCGTCCTCGGCGGCCAGCAGGGCCTGGCGCAGCTCGGTCAGGGTGGCCCCGCCGAACAGCGCGCCGACGAACAGGCCGTCGGGCCGCAGGGCGCGGCGGATCTGGATCAGGGCCCCGACCAGGTCGTTGGTCCAGTGCAGGGCCAGGGTCGAGACGGCCAGGTCGATCGTGGCGTCGCCGAACGGCAGGCGCTCCTCGTCGGCGACCAGGCGAAGACCGGCGCGGCCGGCCAGCATCCGTTCCGACAGGTCGGTCTGGATCAGCAGCCCGACCTTTTGCCGCGCGTCGCTGAGCGCCAGGGCCCGGGCGAAGGCCCCGTCGCGCGCGCCGAGGTCGACGGCGACCGGAAACTCCCGCAGGATCGCTTCCAGCCGCATCACCGCGTCCTCCGCCGCCCGCGCTTTCAGGAAGCCGGCGGCCGGGAAGCCGGGGGCGGCGCGGTCGAGACGGGCGCGCAACAGGGCGCGGTCGAAGAGCAGGGGCGAGTGGGTCATGCAGCCGCAAGATGGGGCTTCTCGCGCGGCATGGAAACCTTTTGCGAAGCCTCATCCTCGCCTGACGGCGTTCGCCCAGGGGCTGTTGGACCTGGTCCTGCCGCCGCAGGCCTTCGACGGGGCCGCCGCCCTGACCGCCGGACTGTCGGCCCAGGCCTGGAGCCGCATCACCTTCCTGGACGGCCCGGTCTGCGACGGCTGCGGCGCGGCCTTCGCCTATGACGCCGGCGAAATCCGCTGCGCCTTGTGTCAGACAAGAACCCGCGCCTTCGTCCGGGCCCGGGCCGCCTGCCTCTACGACGAGCATTCGCGCGACCTGATCCTCAAGCTCAAGCACGCCGACCGCACCGACCTGTCGGGCCTGTTCGCCCGCTGGCTGTCGCGGGCGGCGACCGACCTGCTGGACGAGGCCCAGGCGGTGGTTCCGGTGCCGATGCACCCGGCGCGCCTGTTCAAGCGCCGCTACAACCAGGCCGCCGAGATCGCCCGGCCGCTGTGCGCGATGACCGATCGCCCCTACCTGGCCGATGTCCTGGTGCGCCGGCGCGACACCGACAGCCAGGGCGGCAAGTCGGCCACGGGCCGCCGCCGCAACGTCGCCGCAGCCTTCGCCGTCCCCGAGGCGCGCCGCCACCAGGTGGCCGGCCGCAAGGTGCTGCTGGTCGACGACGTGCTGACCACCGGGGCCACCGCCGAGGGCTGCGCCCGAGCCCTGCTGGCGGCCGGCGCGGCCCAGGTGACCCTGGCCGTGGTCGCGCGCGTTACAGAAATGCAGGCGCGTCCTATATGAGGACGGAAACGATTCCTGTTACGGATCCACCATGGCCAAGGTCACCATCTACACCCGCCCGTTCTGCGGCTACTGCGCCCGCGCCCTGAAGCTGCTCAACGACAAGGGCGCCGACTTCGACGAGGTCGAGGCCGGCATGGACCCCAAGCTGCGCAAGGAGATGATGGACCGCTCGGGTCGCACCACCTTCCCGCAGATCTTCGTCGGCGAGCAGCACATCGGCGGCTGCGACGACATGTTCGCGCTGGAGCGCGAGGGCAAGCTGGACGAACTGCTGGCCGCATGACGAGCCCCGCCCCCTTGCGCGTCGGCCTGGTCCAGACCCGCACCCCGGCCACCCACGCCGCGGCGCTGGCCCACGTGGCCCCGCTGGTCCGCGAGGCGGCGGCGCGGGGCGCGCGGTTCATCCTGACGCCGGAGGGGACCAACGTCCTGCAGAAGGACCGCGAGCGGCTGCTGCCGACCCTGGCGGCGCTGGAGGACGACCCCGTGGTGCTGGGCCTGCGCGACCTGGCCCGCGAGCTCTCCGTCTGGATCGACGTCGGCTCGGCCCTTGTGAAACGCGAGGACGGCAAGGCGGCCAACCGCCAGGCGGTGATCGACCCGACCGGGGCGATCGTCGCGACCTACGACAAGCTGCACATGTTCGACGTCGACCTGCCGACCGGTGAGACGGCGCGGGAGTCGGCGACCTACGAGCCCGGTGAGCGGGCCACGGTGGTCGAGACGCCGCTGGGCGTGTTCGGCCTGACCATCTGCTACGACATTCGGTTCCCGGCCCTCTACCGGGCCCTGGCCCTGGGCGGGGCGAAGATTCTCACCGTCCCCGCCGCCTTCACCCGGCCGACCGGCGAGGCGCACTGGGACATCCTGCTGCGGGCCCGGGCCATCGAGACCGGCGCGTTCGTGCTGGCCGCCGCCCAGGGCGGTTTCCACGAGGACGGCCGCGGCACCTGGGGCCGGTCGATGGTGGTCGGGCCGTGGGGCGAGGTGCTTGGAAAGCTTGACCACGACGAGCCGGGCGTGTTGATCGCCGATCTCGACCTCGCGGCCACCGACCGAGCCCGCGCGGCCATCCCGGCCCTGAAGAACGCCCGTGCATTCACGGGTCCCTGACCCCATCTAAGAGACATGATCAAGTACGCGCTCAGCTGCGATCACGACCATGCGTTCGAAGGGTGGTTCGGCTCGTCGTCGGACTATGACGACCAGGCCGCGCGCGGGCTGGTGGACTGTCCGGTCTGCGGCTCCAAGGCCGTGCGCAAGCAGATCATGTCCCCGTCCGTGGTGGGGACCAAGGCCCGGAAAGCCGCGCCCGAGCCGAGCGCCCAGATGCGCGAGATGATGAAGACCGCCCTGGGCGAGATGCGCCGCCAGGTCGAGGATAACTTCGACTATGTGGGCGACCGTTTCGCCCGGGAAGCGCGCGACATCCACGACGGCAAGTCCGAGGATCGCGGCATCTACGGCGAGGCTTCGCCCACCGAGGTCAAGGCGCTGGTCGAGGACGGCATTCGGATAGCGCCGTTGCCGCCGGCCGCGCCGAAGAAGAGCGAAGTGAACTAGGGCGGCTCCTAGCCCCATCACACCAAAAGCGCTCGTCATCCCCCGCTTCATGCGGGGGACCCAAGCGGCGCTGACCGGCCCGCAAACTCGGCTTGGGTCCCCCGAACAAGTCGGGGGATGACGGAATTTGGGGTTGGCGGCGAAGGCGGACGCGTGAAGACACGAAAAAGGGGACGGTTTCCCGTCCCCTTGTCCGTTCGCGGCCGGGGAGCCGCCTAGTAGTAGCGGTACTCGTAGTGGCAGTTGTTCTTCTTGGAATTGTGCTTGGCGATCTGGTTGCCGGCGACCGCGCCGACCACGCCGCCGAGCACGGCGCCTTCGGTCTTGTTGCCCTTGCCGGCCACCACGGCGCCGAGAGTGCCGCCGGTGAGGCCGCCGACCACGGTGCCCTTGTTGCGGGCGCTCTTGGTGCTCTTGCACACCCACACCTTGTGGCGGGTCTGGGCTTCGGCCGCGGTGACGGCGATCGTGGACGCCGTGAAGCCGAGGGCGACGACGACGGCGAGGGTTTTCACTTGGGCGCGCATGGCGTCCTCCGTTTCTGGTGTCTGTTCTCGAACCTAAGAACGCTCACGCTTGTCTTGGGTTCGCTTTATTCGCGGGCCCAGTGTCGAAAATTCGACCTGAACGGGAGATGAAACGGCGACGGTGTCGCCGTTCACCCCCGCCGCTCGCTCAGCCCTCGACGCGATAACGGCCGTCGGAGTCCGGGCAGACACGCACGTAGCGGGTCTCGACCCGGCCGTTGTACTCGGTGTCGGCCGGGGCCAGGCGGCAGCGCCGGCTGTAGTTGTCGTATTCGGCGCCGGAGCTGGCGCGATAGCGGTCGCTTTCGCGATAGGCGACGGTTTCGTCATAGGTCCAGTACTGGCCCCGGGCGTCGCAGCGGCTCTTGGCCGAGGCGTTGCCGATGCCGGCCCCGACCCCGGCCCCGACCAGAGCCCCCAGCACCGTGCCCTCGGGCTTGGCGTTGCGGGCGGCCAGGTTCGAGCCGGCCACGGCCCCGATCAGGGCGCCGATCACCCCGCCGGTGACGGCGTTCTTCTTGGCGTCGATGCGGCAGGGCATGTTGTACGAGGCGTTGTCGCCGTAGGCGCCGGCATAGGGCGCGGCGTAGCGCGTCGCGTAGTCCGGATAGCGCCGGTCATAGGTCCCCGAACCATAGCGGCGGTCGTAGTCGGCGCGGGCCCGCTCGTAGTCGGCCCGCTCGCGGTCGTACTGGGCGCGCTGTCTGGCGTAGTCGCTGTTGTCGCCATAGGCGCGGCCGTCGAAACGCGCGGCGCTGTCGGGATACTGGCGGTCATAGGCCCCGGCCCCGTAGCGGCGATCGTAGTCGCGGCGGGCGTCCTCATAGGCCAGGCGGTCGCGCTCGTAGGTCCGCTGGTCGCCGTAGTAGGCCCCGCCATAGGCCGGGCTGTAGGTCGGGCTATAGTAGCGCGAGGCGTATTCCGGATAGCGCCGGTCGTAGGCCCCCAGGCCGTGGCGGCGGTCGTAGCGGGCGCGGGCCCGCTCATATCGGGCGCGTTCCTCCATGTAGGCTTGCTGCTGGGCCCGGTAGTCGGCCGCGCGCCGGTCATAGTCGGCGCGTTGGTCCCCATAGGTCTGCAGGCGTTGCTGATAGGCCGCGTCGGCCGACTGGGCGAACACAGGCGCGGTCACGCTCAGGGCGACGGCCGAGGCCATCAACCACGCGGTGATCCTGGAAGTCATGGAAAGTCTCCGTTCCGACGAACGGATCGACGCCGGGCCCCCCGAAGCGAGCCGCCAATCCTGAAATGTCCCTGAGACTGTAAAGCCCAGCGACGGCTCAGGTTCCGGATCAGTCCTTGGTCACGGTCATCATGTAGTTGACGCCGACGTCGGTCGATCGGCTCCAGCGGCCGGTCATCGGGTTGTAGGCCACGCCGAACGGGCCGTGCACGGCCACCGGCTCGCCGGCCAGGAAGGCGCGCAGCTCCTCGGGCTTGAGGAACTGGTTCCAGTCGTGGGTGCCGGGCGGCACCCAGCGCAGCACGTATTCGGCCCCGATCTTGGCCAGGGCCAGGGCCTTGAGCGTGCGGTTGAGGGTGGCGACGATCAGCAGGCCGCCGGGCGCGAGCAATTGCGTGCAGGTGCGCAGGAACTGGCCGGGGTCGGCCACGTGCTCGATGACCTCCATGGTCAGCACCACGTCGAACGGACCGGCGCCCTCGGCCAGCAGCTGTTCGGCGGTGGCGGGGCGGTAGCCGATCTCCAGCCCGTGCCCGGCGGCGTGGGCGGCGGCGGTCTTGATGTTGTTCTCCGAGGCGTCGATGGCCGTCACGGTGAAGCCCAGCCGGGCCATCGGTTCGCTGAGCAGACCGCCGCCGCAGCCGACGTCCAGCAGGGACAGGCCCTCGAACGGGCTGCGCGCGTTGCCGTCGCGGTCGAACCGCGCCAGGGCCTGTTCGCGGATGAAGG
Source organism: Caulobacter sp. AP07 (assembly GCF_000281955.1). Taxonomy (GTDB): domain Bacteria; phylum Pseudomonadota; class Alphaproteobacteria; order Caulobacterales; family Caulobacteraceae; genus Caulobacter. The sequence goes on from NZ_AKKF01000010.1 coordinate 10,604, forward strand.
CCAGCCGGCAGGGGTTGAACACGTGCAGCGGCGCGAACTTGCCGTGCGGGTCCCACCACTCGGCGGCGATGGCCGAGAACCGCGCCACGTCGGCGGGGTCGATGCTCCAGGAGGGGGCGTTTCCAGCGGAGGGGGGCGCATCGGCGGACTGGCTCATGACCTTGATGTAGCAACGACATCGCCGGCGGCACAGGGCGCGGCGCCACACTCGACGAAAAAGACACGTCCGCGACATTGCCGTTGCGCCGCCGCGCCGCTAGAAGACCGCGGCTTGCGCGTCCGGCGATGTTCCGCCGTTCACGGCGCAAGAATTGACCTTAGGTTTCGAGGGGTAGGGCGTGTCACGTCTGGTGATGAAGTTCGGCGGCACCTCGGTGGCCGACCTGGAGCGCATCCGCCGGGTGGCGCGTCTGGTCGCCGCCGAGCTGGCGACCGGCAAGCAGATCGCGGTGGTGGTCTCGGCGATGTCGGGCAAGACCAACGAGCTGGTGGCCTGGACCGACGGCGCGGGCCGCGCGGCCCAGGGCCTGCCGGACTCCGACGACGAGTACGACGCCATCGTCGCGTCCGGCGAACAGGTGACGGCCGGCCTGCTGGCCATGACCCTGCGCAACATGGGGATCAACGCCCGCTCGTTCCTGGGCTGGCAGGTGCCGATCCTCACCGACGAGGCCCACGGCCGCGCCCGGATCGAGGACATCCCGCCCGCCAATCTCGACGCCGTGCTGAACGCCGGCCAGGTGGCGGTGATCGCCGGCTTCCAGGGCGTGACGGCCGGCGGCCGCATCACCACCCTGGGCCGGGGCGGCTCCGACACCAGCGCCGTGGCCATCGCCGCGGCCCTGAAGGGGGCCTGCGACATCTATACCGACGTCGACGGCGTCTACACCACCGACCCGCGGATCGAGAGCAAGGCCCGGCGCCTGGCCAAGATCTCCTACGAAGAAATGCTGGAAATGGCCTCGCTGGGGGCCAAGGTGCTGCAGACCCGTTCGGTCGAGATGGCCATGGCCCATCGCGTGCCGGTGCGGGTGCTGTCGAGTTTCGTCGAACCCGGGGAAGCTCCCGGCCAAGGTACGATCGTCTGCGACGAGGAAGAAATCATGGAAAAGCGCATCGTCTCGGGCGTCGCCTATAGCCGCGACGAGGCCAAGATCACCCTGCTGGGCCTGCCCGACCATCCGGGCGTGTCGTCGCAGATCTTCGGCCGGCTGGCCGACGCCAACGTCAATGTCGACATGATCGTGCAGTCGCGCGCCCGCAGCGCCGACACCGCCAACATGGAGTTCACGGTCGGCAAGCGCGACGCCGTCCGCGCCGTCGAGATCGTCCGCAAGGCCCAGGCCGAGATCGGCTTCGAGGACGTGGCGGTCAACGAGGACGTGGCCAAGGTCTCGGTGATCGGGGTGGGCATGCGCTCGCACGCCGGCGTCGCCCAGTCGATGTTCCAGGCCCTGGCCGAGAAGAACATCAACATCCAGGTGATCTCGACCTCGGAGATCAAGATCAGCGTGCTGATCGACGCGGCCTACACCGAACTGGCTGTGCGGGCCCTGCACGCGGCCTACGGGCTGGATCAGCTGTAGGCTCTTCGCCACCACCACCCACCGTCGTCATCCCCCGCT
>NZ_AKKF01000011.1 GCF_000281955.1 Caulobacter sp. AP07
CGGCTGCCGCGCGGCTGGCGCGAGGCGGCCTTCGACGACACGGCCTGGGAGCCGGCGCGGATCGCCAAGGCCCCGGCCGGCCGCCTGGTCGCGGCGATCCATGAACCGGTCACCGGGGTGGCGACCCACAAGCCGGTGGCGACCCGCGAGGTCTCGCCTGGCGTCTGGGTGTTCGATTTCGGGCGGATCATCACCGGCCAGCCGGTGCTGGCCGCCGCCGGCCCGGCCGGGCGGACGGTCTCGCTGGTCCTGGCCGAGAAGCTGCGCAAGGACGGGACGATCCAGGTCGCCAGCGGCCTGATCGACGCCCAGCTGCTGACCTTCCGCTACATCCTGGCCGGAACGGGCCGCGAGAGCTGGCGGCCGGCCTTCGGCTATGGCGGCTTCCGCTACGTCCAGGTCGCCGGCCTGACCGGCCCGCCGGCGCCCGACACGGTGACCGCCGTCGAAGTGCATTCGGCGGTGGCCTCGATCGGCACGTTCGACTGCGGCGACGCCCTGCTGAACCAGGTCCACGACGCCGCGCGCCAAGGCCTGCTCAACAACATGCACGCCGCCCAGACCGACACCCCGACCCTGGAGAAGAACGGCTGGACCGGCGACGCCCAGGCGTCCTCGGCCGCCGCCGCGGTCAATTTCGACGTGGCCCGCACCTGGACCAAGTGGCTGGACGACTTCGGCGACGCCCAGGCGGCCAACGGCGAACTGCCCGAGATCGTGCCCACGACGCCGTTCTACGGCTATGAGAACAGCCCGGGCTGGAACTACATCTGGGGCCCGACCCCGGCCTGGGACGTGGCCGCCTTCATCCTGCCCGAGGAACTGGCCTTGCGGTTCGGCGACCGGCGGATCGCGGCGCGCACCCAGGCGATGCGCCGCCGCCTGGCCGACTACACCGCGACCTTCATCAAGGGGCCGGACTTCCGCTACGACCGGGGCCTGGGCGAGTATGCCGCCGCCGGGCCGACCGGGCCGGTCGACGCCACCTCGACCGCCTTCTTCTTCCACATGCTGACCGGGGCGGCCGCCAGCGCCCGTCAATTGGGCCAGGCCGAAGAGGCGGCGCGCTACGCCGCGCTCGCCGCCCAGGTGCGCGAGGCCTACAACCGCCGCTACTGGGACGCCGCCACGCGGCGCTACCTGGCCCCGACGGCGGGCGGCAAGCCGGCGGTCTACGCCCAGACCATGAACGTGCTGCCCGTCGCCCTCGGCCTGGTCCCGGACGGTCAGGCCCAGGCGGTGGTCGACGGCCTGGCGGCCGACCTGATCGCCAAGAATTACCGCCTCGACGTCGGGGTCTACGCCCTGCGCTACCTGCCCCGGCTGCTCGGCGACCACGGTCATGGCGACGTCGCCTACAAGGTGGCCACCCGCACCGACCAACCCAGTTGGGGCTTCTGGCTGAAGAACGACATTCGCAGCATGCCGGAGGGCTGGAGCCTGGGCGCGCGGTCGTGGAACCACCACTATTTCGCGTCGATCAGCAGCTGGTTCTACGAGGGCCTGGCCGGGTTGCGGCCGGCCGCGCCGGGCTATGCCCGCCTGCAGGTGCGGCCCACCCTGCCGACCGGGCTGGACCGGGCCGGGGCGACGATCCTGACGCCGCGCGGCGAGGCCGCTTCGCGCTGGCGGCGCGAGCCGGACGGCCTGGCCGTGCTGGAGGTCACCGTCCCGGGGGCTTGCGTGGCCGAGGCCTGGCTGCCGAACGGCGGCCAGCGCCTGCCCCGCGCCCCGGCCGGCGCCCGGTTCCTGCGCCAGGAAGCGGGCTGCGCGGTCTATGCCGTCCCGCCGGGCCGCCACGCTTTCCGCTTCAGGCCGAGAACCGCCTAGCCCGGGGAAGCCTCGGCGCAGACGGTCATTTGGGGACGGGCATCTCGCCCATATTCCGGATCATGTCCGTGATCTCGTTTTTGCTGAGGTCATGTCCGTTGACCATGACGTCCGCCAAAATGAAGTGGGTCTTGCAGTGCGTGACGATCAGATTCCATGCCGCGCCTTGCCGTTCCTGAAAGTAGTCTCGGACGCGCGCGTCGCGGTCGTCCTCGGGCAGATGCTCGGTGTACTTCGCGATCAACCGAAAGACCTTCGCCAGATCGTCCGCCGCGCGCGTAGCGCTAAAGGCGGCCGGGGTCTGCGAGACGCTCTCTCCGGCCAACCCGCCTAGATAGACGGTGACCTCGTCGGCGATCAGAGCCAGGCCTGCCTCTGAGTACTCCAGTGGCGTCAACGCTTCGCCGGCGAAGCGTGCGTCCAGGTCCTCTCGCTTGACCTCGTTGGCGTCTGTCGGGTGGTCAATGACGGCGCCGACGGGTTCCCGACTGATCTGGATGTAGAGCACCGGAATACCCAGCGCGGCGGCGACGGTGGCATGGCCGGCTTCGTGCCGGGCGAGATCGTGATCAACCATTCGAAGCACTCCTGAACGCCGCGCGGAAAGCGGGGTGTTCTCGCCACGGCCTCGTCCAAGGTCAAGTTTGGCGCCTTCCGCGCTTTCTGAATCCGCGCCGCCTCCAAGGCTCACCAACTCGTCCTTTTCGATTTTCGCATCGGTCGACGACTCGGGATTGACCGGCGCTTCGATTTGCGCGATGTCTTTCACCCAAGAAACTACAAATCATATATGAAACGAATAGCCCGTAGGGGGAGGTCCTAGATGATACGATTGACGGTCAGCGCGCTGGTTCTGGCTTTGATGACGAGCACCGCCGTTCAGGCCCAGGACGCCGTCGGCGCGCCTCCGGAGCAGACGCGGTTCAAGGCGCAGGTCTATGAGCCCGTCCAGCACGATCCGGCGACGACCCAGGCGCTGGCGCGCTTCAACAACGACCGCTACGCGATGTTCATCCATTGGGGGATCTACGCCCAGGCCGGCGGCGTGATCCGCGGCAAGCGGTTCTACGGCGCGTCCGAATGGCTGATGCAGCGCAGCAAGACCCCCAGCGCCGAGTACCTGGCCCTGGCCGAGGAGTTCAACCCGGTCGATTTCGACGCCAAGGCCTGGATCCGCACGATCAAGGCCGCGGGCTTCCGCTATGTGGTGATCACCGCCAAGCACCATGACGGCTTCGCGATGTTCAAGTCGGCGGCGTCCAAGCACAACATCGTCGACGGCACGCGCTTCGGCCGTGACCCGCTCAAGGAACTGGCCGAGGCCGCCAAGGCCGAGGGCGTCGGCCTGGGCTTCTACTACTCGCAGTACCAGGACTGGACCGAGCCGAACGGCGGCGGCAACGACTGGGAATTCGACCCCAAGAAGACCGACTTCGACTCCTACTTCAACACCAAGGTCGTCCCGCAGGTCACCGAATTGCTGACCAATTACGGACCCTTGCGCGAAATCTGGTTCGACACCCCCGGACCCATGGCGCCCGAATATTCCAAGCGGTTGCGCGAGCTGGTCAAGAAGCTGCAGCCCGACTGCCTGCTCAACAGCCGGATCGGCAACGGCCTGGGCGACTACAGCTCGCCGTCCGATTCCGAGGTCCCCCCGGCCAGCCTGGTGCATGGCGGCGATTGGGAGTCGGTGTTCACCCACAACCGCAGCTGGGGCTATTCGGCCTTCGACAATGACTTCAAGTCGACGGACACCCTGATCGAGTTGCTGGCCACCTCGGCCAGCCGCGGCGGCAACTTCATGCTCAACATGGGTCCCGACGGCCGGGGCCGCTTCCCCGAGGGCGCGCAGTCTCGCCTGCTCAAGGTCGGCGACTGGCTGAAGGTCAATGGCGAGAGCATCTACGGCACCACGCGCTCGCCGCTGCCGCAGACCCCGTGGGGCGTGGCGACGCAGCGCGGCACGCGCCTCTACCTGCACGTCCTGGATCGTCCGGCTGACGGCGTGATCCGCGTTCCCGGCCTGACCGAAGCGGTCACCAAGGTGACGCTGCTGGCCGGCGGCGCGGCCCTGTCGTTCAAGCAGGGCGACGGCCTGGCGATCACCTTGCCCAAGGACCCCACGCCCAGTGACGACCTGGTGATCGCCGTTGACACCCGTGAGCCGGTCGCCGCGCGACGCGACCAGGGGGCGGTCCTGTCGCCCGTCTATGGCCGCCAGCCGCTCGACGTCGCCGACGCCGTCCTGAGCGAGGGCGTCAAGCTTGAGGCGGTGAAGACCCAGCTGTCGGTCGACGACACGCGGAAATACTACACCGTGGTCGGGCTGGACGATCCGGCCAAGTCGATCGCCTGGACCGTGCAGGTGGAGCGCCCCGGCGACTACCACATCGACCTGCAGTACTCGGCGACCGCCGCCCAGGCCGGCCGTGAAGGCGTGGTCGAGATGAACGACCAGAAGCGCGCCTTCGGCGTGGTCGAGACCGGCAAGATCGAGCGGCGCAAGCCGGTGTTCCTGGCGTTCCAGCCGGTCGGGATCCTGCACTTCGACAAGCCGGGCCGCTACACCGTGGCGATCCGCCCCCAAACCGCCGGACAGGAGCTGTTCTCCGTCCGCGCACTGTACCTGACGCCCGCCAACTAGCGGCGCGTCGAAACCTCCCCGCCTGGGCCGGACGACCCCCGTCGTCCGGCCCCTTTTTATTGGGGGTCGAGTTTAGCGGAGCCCCCTCCTAGCGAGGATCGAGCAGGCCGCGATCGATGTCGGCGATGGTCGTGACGCCGGACAGCGCCAGGGTGGTGCGCATCTCGGCCATCATCATGTCGAGCAACTGGCCGACGCCCCCGCCGCCGGCGGCGGCCAGCGCATAGACCCAGGCGCGGCCCAGCAGCACGCCCTTGGCCCCCAGCGCCAGCATCCGCACCACGTCCAGTCCCGAGCGGACGCCGGAATCCGCCAGGACGGTCAGCTGGTCGCCCACCGCCTCGGCGATGCTGGGCAGGGCCCGCGCGGTGGACAGGGCGCCGTCCAGCTGGCGTCCGCCGTGGTTGGACACCACCAGTCCGTCGGCGCCCAGGCGGACCGCGTCGCGGGCGTCGTCGGGATCGAGGATCCCCTTGATGATCAGCGGGCCGTCCCAGGCCTCGCGGATCCATTCCAGGTCCCGCCACTGGACGGTGGGGTCGAAATTGGCCCCCAGCCAGCCCATGAAATCCTCCAGGCCGCTGGCCTGGCCCAGGACCGGCGCGATGTTGCCCAGCTGATGGGGCCGTCCGCGCAGCCCGACATCCCAGGCCCAGGCCGGCTTGCCGGCGACCTGCAGATAGCGGCGCCAGGCCGCGTGGGGGCCCGAGAGTCCGCTGTGGGCGTCGCGCCGCCGCGCGCCCGGAACCGGCATGTCGACGGTGAAGACCATGGCCGTGGCGCCCGCTTGCTTCGCCCGGGCGATCAGGTCGCGCATGAAGCCGCGGTCGCGGATCACATAGAGCTGGAACCAGATCGGCGCGGCCGAGGCGGCTGCCACCTCTTCCAGCCCGCAGACCGACACGGTCGACAGGCAGAACGGCAGGCCGCGCTGGGCGGCGACGCGCGCGGCCTGGGCCTCGCCGCGCCGGGCGTACATGCCGCTCAGGCCCACCGGCCCCAGCACGATGGGCGCCGCCAGGGATTGTCCGAATAGCGACGTCGTCAGGTCGACGCCGCCGACGTCCTTGAGAACCCGCTGTCGAACCGCCAAGGTGGACAGGTCAGCCACGTTCCGGCGCAAGGCGCCTTCATCGCCCGCGCCGCCGTCGATATAGTCGAACAGGAAGCGCGGCAGCCGCCGTTTGGCCGCTTGCCTGAAGTCCTCCGTCGAGGTGGCGATCATCGCTTTCCAACCCTGCGCTCGCTTGCATTTCTTATATGAACCTGTATTTCATATTTGTCAGAAAACAAGGGCGCGCGTCAGACGCGCCGATCGAGGAGGGTTTTGTCCAATGCCGACCGATGTCGCGGCCGCGCCGCCACCGATCGTGGAGCGCCGCTATGCCGTCGCGTTCGCGCTGGTTACGACACTGTTCTTTTCGTGGGCCCTGGCGGCGGCGCTGAACGACGTCCTGATCCGCCAGTTCCAGAAGGCGCTGGACCTGACCCGCGCGCAGTCGAGCCTGATCCAGACGGCGTTCTATCTCGGCTATTTCTGCGCGGCGATTCCCGCCGGGTTGCTGATCCGGCGCTACGGCTACAAGGCCACGATCCTGTTCGGGCTCGGCTGCTACGCCGCCGGCGCGTTCCTGTTCTACCCGGCCGCCGAGGTCCAGCGTTTCGGCGTGTTCCTGACGGCCCTGTACGTGATCGCCATCGGCCTGGGCTTCCTGGAGACGGCGTCCAACCCCTATGTCTCGATCCTCGGCGCGAAGGAGACCGCCTCAGCCCGGCTGAACCTGGCCCAGTCCTTCTACGGCGTCGGCGCGATCCTGGGGCCGGTGATCGGCGGCCTGTTCGTGCTCTCGGGCGTCGAGCACAGCCCCGCCGCCCTGTCGGCCATGACGGCCGCCGAGCGCGCGACCTGGCGCACCAGCGAGGCCGCCACGGTCCAGGGGCCCTATGTGGCGATCGGCATCGCGGTCTGCCTGCTGGCGGTGCTGATCGCGCGAACCCGATTCCCGAGCATCGAGCGGCCCTTGGCGGAGCGGACCGAGGTCCGCTCGTTCTGGGCGGTCCTGCGTCACCAGCGCCTGGTTCGCGCCGTCGTGACGCAGTTCTTCTATGTCGGCGCCCAGGTCGGGGTGTGGAGCTTCTTCATCGACTTCGCCAAGACCCAGGCGCCCCAGTTGGGTGAACGCAGCGTCGCCTTCCTGCTGTCGGGCAGCCTGGCCATGCTGATGGTCGGCCGGTTCAGCGGCGCCTTCCTGCAGAGCCGGATCGCGCCGGCCCGGCTGCTGGCGATCTACGCCGCCGCCAATATCGTGCTCTGCGGGGCGGCCGTGACCCTGAGCGGCGAGGTCGCGGTGGCGGCGCTGTGGCTGACCAGCTTCTTCATGTCGATCATGTTCCCGACCATCTTCGCCCTGGGGGTCGAGGACCTGGGCGAGGAGACCGAGAACGGCTCGTCGTTCCTGATCATGTCGATCATCGGCGGCGCCCTGATCCCGCCGGCCATGGGGCTGGTCTCCGACCGCATCGGCGGGGTCCACCACATGATGGCCATTCCGATGCTGTGCTTCGCGGTGGTGCTGGGCTTCGCCGTCCTCGTCCTGCGCGAGAAGCGCCGATGAGCCGGCGGCTGGTCCACGCCCTGGACCTGGTCGCGGACGCGGGGCTGATCGCCGCCTACGAGGCCCGCCACGCGCCCGGCGCGGTCTGGCCCGAGGTGGTCCATGACATCCGCCAGCGCGGCTACCTGGCCATGGAGATCTGGCGGCTGGAGGACCGCCTGGTGATGATCGCCGAGGTCGAGGACGATTTCCCCCGCCCCGCCGACCCCGCCTTGCAGTCGAGGGTCGAAGCCTGGGAGCGGGAGATGGACGCCTTCCAGAAGCCGATCCGCGACGACGGCTCGAAATGGGCGCCGATGGCCCGCATCTTCGCGCTCGACGAGCAGGAGCACGACGCATGATCCCCAAGCGCACCCTTGCGCGCACGGGCCTGGCGATCAGCGAACTGGGGTTCGGCGCCGCCTCGCTGGGCAACCTCTATCGGCCGGTCGGCGACGGAGAGGCCAGGGCGACGCTCGAAGCCGCCCTCGCGGCCGGCCTGACCTATGTCGACACCGCGCCGCGCTATGGCCACGGCCTCAGCGAGCGCCGGGTCGGCGACCTGCTGCGCGACCGCAAGGACACCGTCCTGTCGACCAAGGTCGGCCGCCTGCTGACGCCGGACCGCAGCCTGAGCGGCGACGGCGAGCGGTACGGCTTCCGCTCCGCCATGCCGTTCGAGCAGGTCTACGACTACAGCCACGACGGCGTCATGCGGTCCTACGAGGACAGCCTGCAACGCCTGGGGCTGGCGCGGATCGACATTCTCTATGTGCACGACATCGGCCGCCTGACCCATGGCGACGACCACGAACGCACCTTCGCGCAACTGACCACGGGCGGCGGTTTCCGGGCCCTGGAGCGGCTGCGCGACAGCGGGGCGATCAACGCCTTCGGGCTGGGCGTCAACGAGTGGCAGGTCTGCCTAGAGGCGATGGACCACGTCGACCTGGACGTCGTCCTGCTGGCCGGGCGCTACACCCTGCTGGAGCAGACCGCCCTGGCGACCTTCCTGCCCGCCTGCCTGGCGCGCCGGGTCTCGGTGGTCATCGGCGGCGCTTACAATTCGGGAATCCTGGCCAGCGGGGTCAAGCGCGACGGTCCGCACTATTACGACTACGGCCAGGCGCCGGACGACATCGTCGAGCGGGTGCGACGGCTGGAGGCCGTCTGCGACCGGCATGGCGCGCCCCTGGCCGCCGCGGCCCTGCAGTTCCCCCTGGCGCATCCCGCCGTCGTCAGCGTCATCCCCGGCCTGGGCTCGGTCGCGCGGGTCGACCAGACGCGCGCCCTGTACGCCCGGAAACTGCCCGCCGACCTGTGGCGCGACCTGCGGAGCGAAGGGCTGGTCGACGCCGAGACGCCGCTGCCGGGCGATCTCGCGTGATGCGCATCGACGCGCATCATCACGTCTGGCGCCTGGCGCGCGGCGACTATGGCTGGCTGACGCCGGCCATGGGCGTGCTGCACCAGGATTTCGAGCCGGAGGCGCTGCGCCCGAAGTTGCTGGCCGGCGGGGTCGGGGCGACCATCCTGGTGCAGGCCGCGCCGACGCAGGCCGAGACCGACTTCCTGCTGGCCACCGCCCAGGCCCATCCGTGGATCGCCGGGGTGGTCGGCTGGACCGACCTGTCGGCTCCGGATGCGGCGGCG
>NZ_AKKF01000012.1 GCF_000281955.1 Caulobacter sp. AP07
GGCGGCTACTACGGCGGCCGCCACCATCACGGCGACCGCGGCGACGCCGCCCTGGCCGCCGGGGTGATCGGCCTGGCCCTCGGCGCGGCCATCGCCAGCAGCAGCAACGACCGCCACTACCGGCGCGGCTACGACTACGGCTACGCCCCGCCGCCGCCGCCGCCCCCGCGCTACTACGGCGGCTACGGTTACGGCCCGCGTTACGGCTACGGCTACGGCCGAGCCCGCGACTGCTGGACCACCCGCGACTACGACGAGTGGAGCGGCTCGGTCTACGAGCGGACCGTCTGCCGCTAGGTCACGGCCGGACATGCAAACGCCCCGGGCTCGCGCCCGGGGCGTTTTTGTTTGGGGCAAATTGCTAGGCCCCGAACTCAGCTGAAATCCACCCTGTTGTTGTCATCCCGGCCGCAGCGAAGCGGAGAGCCGGGACCCAGGGCCACCGCATTGCGCCGGCCCTGGGTCCCGGACAGCCTCTGCGAGGCTTCCGGGATGACAACGGAATTGGGGCTTTGGATTCTGATTGTTGTATCGAGCCTTAACCCCTACGCCGCGCGCAGGCGTTCCAGCACCAGCGGGTGGAGTTCCTGGTTGCAGGCCAGGATCGAGACGCCGTCGGCCGGGTTGCCGTGCTCCTCGATCGACGAGACCTTGCCGCCGCTTTCGGCCACCATCAGCACGCCGGCCGCCACGTCCCAGGGCTTGAGGTTGCGTTCCCAGTAGCCGTCAAAGCGGCCGGCCGCGACCCAGGCCAGGTCCAGGGCCGCCGAACCGAAGCGGCGCACGCCGGCCACCTTCTGGCTGACCTGGTGCAGTTCCTTCAGGAACTGGCCGTGGCCGGGCTTGCCCAGGAACGGCACGCCGGTGGCCAGCACGCTCTCGTCCAGGTGACGGCGGGCGGCGACGCGCAGGCGCTTCTCGGCGCCCAGATAGGCGCCCTTGCCCTTTTCGACCCAGAACAGGTCGTTGGTGATCGGGTTGTAGGTGACGCCGGCGACGATCTCGCCCTCGCGCTGCAGGGCGATGTTGACCGCGAAGTGCGGGATGCCGTGCAGGAAGTTGGTGGTGCCGTCCAGCGGGTCGACGATCCAGGTGTGGGTCTTGTCGGTGCCCTCGATCATGCCGCGCTCCTCGCCCAGGAAGCCGTAGCCGGGGCGGGCCTTCTCGAGGATCTCGAAGATCACCTGCTCGGCCTTCTGGTCGGCGGCGGTGACGAAGTCGGCGGGGCCCTTCTTGGAGACCTGCAGCTCGGTGACCTCGCCGAAGTCACGGGCCAGGCCGCGCGCGGCTTTGCGGGCGGCGTCGATCATCACGTTCAGGAGGGCGGAAGCGGTGGCCAAGGCGGGTGTTCCTCATAGTTCCCCCTACGCAGCGTCGGGAGCGACGGCGGGGGATATGCGTGCGGGCGGATAGAAAGATCGGGAAAGTGGGCGCGATACCTAGACGCGGAGGGCGCTGAAAGCAAGGCGAGGGGATTTTAGGCGCCAGTCAGGCGTCAGGAGCGCGGGGACGGCGAAGGACATGCCGCGTCACCCAGAACAAGACGCCCAGCACCGCTAGAGCAACGCCCGTCCAGAAGAGGCGGCCGATCCAGATGGCCATTGGGCTCATGGGGAGTGGGGTGGAGGCAGCCGTTTCCGATATTAACTCGATCCTCAGCCCAAACGTCGGGGTCAGCGGGATCTTGAGCAGCCACGCAACAACCGACAGGAAAGCCAAGAATGCCAGGGCCGCTAGTATCCATCGCGTGCGCACGTACCTGAAATCCCCATTGCCAGTCAGTTCGAGGCGGTCAGCCTGACGGGGTTTTTGCGGATGAGCAACGGCCGGCGATTTTCTTCGCGCCATGTCACATCCGCGCCCCCTGCCTCGTCCTATCCGCGAACCATGAGGGACGAGACGATGCGTTGGGCGAAATGGATCCTGCCGGCCTTGCTGGCCCTGAACGGCGTGGTGATGATGCTGGCCCCGGCCTGGTGGTACCCGCGCGTGCCGGGGGTGATCGAGACCGGGGCGCTGAACGAACACTTCGTGCGCGACATCGGCGCGGCGTTCATCGCCTGCGCCCTGGCCATGAGCTGGGCGGTCCGGGATCCGGTCCGCGGCCTGGGCGCGGCCGTCGCGGCGGCGGCCTTCCTGTGCCTGCACGCGACCATCCACCTGATCACCCCGTTCTGCGGTCCCAAACCGTGGCCGCTGCTGGCCCGCGATTTCCCGGCCGTCTTCCTGCCGGCCATCATCAGCCTGTTGGTGGTATGGTCCTGCGTTCGACGCCAGAAGGTGAAGGCATGACCGCTCAGGACGCGATCTTCGAGGCACGGCGCGGGGCGATGACCGGCCTGGCCTACCGCATGCTGGGCTCGCGGGCCGACGCCGAGGACGTGGTGCAGGACGCCTGGCTGCGCTGGCGCGGGGTGGAGACGGACGAGGTGACCAACCCGGCCGGCTTCCTCAACCGCGTCGTCACCCGCCTGTGCCTGGACCGGCTGAAGTCGGCGCGGGCCCGGCGCGAGGTCTATGTCGGCGAATGGCTGCCCGAGCCGGTGGTCGACGAGGATCACCAGGACCTGGGCGAGGACCTGTCGGTGGCCTTCCTGCTGGCCCTGGAGCGCCTGACCCCGCTGGAGCGCGCCGCCTTCCTGCTGCACGACGTGTTCGACGCGCCGTTCGCCGACGTCGCCAGGACGCTGGGCCGCACCGAGGCGGCCTGTCGCCAACTGGCGGCCCGGGCCCGCGAGCACATCAAGGCCGGCAAGCCCCGCTACCGCCCCAGCGCCGAGGAGGAGCAGCGCCTGACCAACGCCTTCCTGGCGGCCGCCCTGGGCGGCGACGAGAGCGTGCTGCGCGGCATCCTGGCCCAGGACGTGGTGCTGCATTCCGACGGCGGCGGCGTGGTCAAGGCGACGATGAACCCGGTATTCGGCCTGGAGAAGGCGGTCCGCCTGCTGATGGGCCTCAAGAAGAAATTCCCCGCCCCCGACGGCACTGTGGCCCGCCTGGCGCGGATCAACGGCGCGCCGGGTCTGGTGCTGTCGTACGAGGGCGTGGTGTTCCAGACCATGGGGCTGGAGATCGTCAACGGCCGCATCGCGGCGGTCTACACGATGCGCAACCCGGACAAGCTGGCGCGGTTGAACTCCTGAGGGTGTTCCACGGGGCTCGCCTTCAACTCGCACTAACGCTCGTCATCCCCCGCTTCATGCGGGGGACCCAAGCGGCGTTTCCAGGGGAGAATGGATTGGCGCGGCTTGGGTCCCCCGAACATGTCGGGGGATGACGAACGTGGGTGGCATGGTTTGCGAACGAAGCGTCCCCTAGGGCAGCGCCACCTTCGGCAAGGTTTCCCGGGTCTCGCACGCCACCCGGCCCGCGCCGCCGGTCGCGCCCTTGATGTCGTCGATCTTCTCGCCGTTGCGCCAGCCCTTCTCCAGGGCCTGATCGCCGGTGAAGTCCATGCCCAGGTCGATCCACTTGTCGGTCGCGCAGTCCAGGGCGAAGACCATGATCGGGCCCTTGTCGGCCGGCCAGCTCTTGTAGGGGCCGTTGGGGCGGCCCTCGGCGATGCGCACGACCACCAGGCCGGACGCCTGGTCCACCCGCATGAAGTCCGCGTCGTAGAACGTCTTCGCCTCGCCGGGCGAGGCTTTCCAGGTCTCGGCCCGGCCGGAGGCCGCCATCGCCGCCGTCATGCCCAGGACCGTTACGCCAAGCAAACACAGTACGAGCCGCATCATGGCCGCTCCTCCCGTATTTTATCGTTGGGAAGTAGGGTACGCCCGTCAAGCTTGAGCGGCAATGCCGGGGAAGGCGAGGGGCCTCAGCCGGCCCGCGCGGCCAGTCCCTGGGCGATCGCCGCGTTCAGCGCCGCCACCCCGGCGGCCGGGCCGCCCCGATGCTTCCAGACCCCGGCCGAGACGGCCAGGAAGTCGGCCCCGGCGGCGGCCAGGTCGGCGGCGTTGTCGGCCGTGATCCCGCCGATCGCCACGCAGGGGACCTCCATGGTCTCCTGCCAGATGGTCAGGATCTCCGGCTCGGCGGTGGTCGGGGCGTCCTTGGTGGTGGTCGGGAAGAACGCCCCGAAGGCCACGTAGTCGGCCCCGGCCTCGGCGGCCTCCATGGCCAGGTGGCGGCTGTCGTGGCAGGTGACGCCGATCACCGCGTCCGGGCCCATCAGCTTGCGGGCCTCCTTGTAGGCCATGTCGCCCTGGCCGATGTGCACGCCGTCGCAGCCCAGCCGGGCGGCCAGGTCGGGCCGGTCGTTGAGGATCACCGCCACTTCGCGCGCCCGGGCGATCGGGGCCAGGACCGCGACGGCGGCGGCGATCGCCTCGTCGGGGACGTCCTTCAGGCGGATCTGCAGCGCGGAGACGTCGCCGGCCCCCAGGGCCGCGGCCAGGTCGCGCCCGAAGGCGTCCAGGTCGGCCAGGGTCGGCGGGGTGATCAGATAGAGGCGGCAGTCGGTCATGAGCCGGGATTACGCCGATTTGAAGGATGGCGCGAGAGGTGGGATCAGGTCCTCCCCCCGTGGGGGAGGCGGCCGCAGGCCGGTGGGGGGAGGCGTAGGGTCGTCGATCCGGAATGGGGGCGCTCGCCGATCACTCCCCCCTCCGTCGGCTGCGCCGACACCTCCCCCACGGGGGGAGGGCCTAGTTCGATTTGTCGCACTGCGAGTCAGTTGCAAACCGACCGCGCCTCCGCTACATGAGAATGACAATCATTCGGCGGGAAGTGCGTCCTTGTACGTCTGCAACTGTAACGGCATCCGCGAGCGCGAAGTGCGCGCCGCCATCGACGCTGGGGCCACCCGCCCGGCCGAGGTGTTCCGTCACAAGGGCTGCCAGGCCCAGTGCGCCAAGTGCGTCTGCGAAATGCGCCAGATGATCCAGGACAGCCGCGAGGCCCTGGCCTACGCCGCCGAATAGGCCCCAAACGCTCCAAAATCAGCGACCGCGAAGCAGTCTCACGCTTTTCCGTGAGGCTGAGAAACACTTGCAGACATAGCGGTTGAAGCTCTCGCTCCGATAGATCACCGTCGCGCCGAATCTGATCTTTTGAGGAGGCCGCCATGCAAGGCGATCCCGGCATCATCCGGCTCTTGAACGCGGTGCTCACCAATGAGCTGACGGCGGTGAACCAGTACTTCCTGCACGCGCGGATGTACGACAACTGGGGCTTCAAGCGCCTGGGCAAGATCACCTACGACGAGTCGATCGGCGAGATGAAACACGCCGACAAGCTGATCAACCGCATCCTGTTCCTCGAGGGCCTGCCCAACCTGCAGGACCTGCACAAGCTGAAGATCGGCGAGACCGTGCCCGAATGCCTGGCCTCGGACCTGTCGGTCGAGGTCGGCGGCCGCGAGACCCTGATCCCCGGTGTCATCCAGTGCGAACAGGCCCGCGACTATGTCAGCCGCGAACTGCTGCGCGAGATCCTCAGCGACACCGAGGAGCACATCGACTTCCTGGAGATGCAGCTGGGCCTGGTGAAGGCGCTGGGCGAGCAGAACTACCTGCAGAGCGCGATGGGGGAACTGCCGGCTTAACGGCGCAAGGTCCTCCCCCTGTGGGGGAGGCGGCCGAAGGCCGGTGGGGGGAGTTGTAGGATCGCTGTCGCGAAACACCGACGGTCCGATCACGCCCCCCACCGTCGGCTTCGCCGACACCTCCCCCATGGGGGGAGGACTTAGTTTTTCCGCGTCATGAACACCCGCGCGTCCTCGTCCAGCCCGCGCGCCCGATGCTCTTCGCGGATCGCCCGCATCCCCGGCGTCAGCGCCGTGTTGGCCACGTCGACGAACCCCAGCCAGCGGTAATAGGGCGCGTTCCACGGCACGTCCCTGAACGTCGACAGCGACAGGCCCTTCAATCCCGTTGCCCAGGCCCGGCCCGAGACCACGTCCAGCAGGGCCGCGCCGATCCGCTGGCCCGCGTGGGTCGGCAGCACGTCGATCTGCTCGACATAGGCGTGGTCCTCCACGGTCCTGAACATCACGAACCCCACCAGGTCGTCGCCGTCCACGGCCACGATCAGGCCGCCGGTTCCGATCCGCGCGGCCAGCACCGCCGCCGGGCTGGGCTCGTCGGCCGCCAGGGCGTCCATGAGGCCGACGAAGCGCTGCGCCGAGGCCCGTTCGAGGGCGCGGATCGTCTCGATCTCACCGGGCCGGGCGGCGCGGAAGGCGACCATGGGAACTCCACAAAAGCGCGCCCGCCGCCGGGAACCAAGGTCCAGCTAGGCGGGTTACAGGCATGTTTAGCGAGGAGTTCCGTCATGCACATCCCGAACGGCAAAATCCACGGGAGGCGGGCGCTCGCCGGCCGCGAGTCGTTCGAGATCGACACCAAGGCCGACACCCCCGCCACGGCCGGCGCCCAACTGGCCCTCGGCCTGGCCCTGGCCGGCGGGGCGATCCTGGTCTCGACACTGCTGGGCCGCCGCCACGAACGGATGATCGACGACCAGGAATACGCGGTCGGCTACGCCGAAATGCACGAGCCGGTCGCCCATCAGCCCAAGGCGCTGACCAGCCTGCTGCTGCCGCCGCTGTTCATCGCCATGACCCTGTCGGGGCTGCGCATCTGGAACGCGCCGTCCAGCCCCACGCGGACCCGGGCTCTCGCCCTCTGGAGCCTGGTGCAGGGCTTCAACGCCCTGTGGCTGGCTCTCGGCGCCAAGCGCGTCGGGGGCCAGCTGGGCGCCGCGACCGCCTCGCTGGCCGCGTCCGGGGCCTACGCCCTGCAGGCCCGCAAGCTGGTGGCCCCGGCCTCGGGCCTTTCCAGCCCCTATCTCGGCTGGTTGGGCTTCGCCAACGCCCTGACCGAGGAGCTGTGGAAACGGCCGCGCGTCACGGTTCACTGAATTTGGTTCATTGACCGTTCAGGTGGTCAAGCTTTAGCTCCCCCAACAACCTCTGGGGGAGTTTTCGCATGCGTCCGTTTCTGTTGATTCCTGTCCTGGCCGGCGGCCTGCTGCTGGCCAGCTGCGCGACCATGAGCCAGGAGGCCTGCCTGCAAGGCGACTGGGCCGGCGTCGGTTTCAAGGACGGCGAGGCGGGGCGCCCGCAAAGCCGCCTGGACGAGCACGCCAAGGCCTGCTCCAAGGCCGGGGTCGTCCCCGACGCCAGGCCCTATTTCGCGGCCCGCGACCAGGGGTTGAAGCTCTACTGCACCCCGCAGCGGGGGTTCCAGGAAGGCCGGCTGGGCAACGCCTACGCCGGGGTCTGCCCCGAGCGCGTCGCGGGCCGCTTCCTGGCGGCCTATGCCGACGGCCAGCTGATCCACGCGGCGACCTCGCGCCTGAGCCAGGCGGAGTCCGACCGCGACAGCGCCGACAACCGCGCCGAGAAGCGGGACCGCGAGGCCAGCGGGGTCGAGGACGAGCTGAAGAACCCGGCGCTCAACGCCGAACAGAAGCGCGAACTGCGCGACCGCCTGAACCGCCTGCGCAGCGAACGCCGCGCCGCCGTCGAGGACGGCCGCCGCGCCGACTGGGCCAAGCGCGACGCCGAACGCGAGGTCGACGACCTGGAACACCGGTTCCGGCCGATCTACGGCGGCTGGTGAGGCGTTTAAGCCCTCTCCCGGAGGGGAGAGGGAGGGGCCCGCCGCGCAGCGGTGGGAGGGTGAGGGGTCACGCCCTCAGCCGGAGCGCCACGCCGATGGCGTCGGCCACGCCCCCGGGATCGGCCAGCACGACCTCGTTGTCGAAGCGCAGGACCCGATAGCCGCAACGTTCGAGCACTTCTGTCCGCGCGGCGTCATGCTCGGCGCGATCTTCATGCGTCGGGCCATCCAGCTCGACGATCAGGTGAGCATCACGGCAGACGAAGTCGGCGAAGTAGCGATCGATCGGGACCTGTCGGCGAAACTTGAAGCCGTCGAGACGGCGGCCACGGACGATGGTCCAAAGCTTCTCTTCGGCGAGAGTTTGGCCGCGACGCAGGCGGCGAGCGTTTGGGATCGGGTCCATGAGCGCGAGCTTGGCTTCGCTCGCGAGCCTGGCAAGCGAAGTAACCGGGGTTTTGCTTCGACGTCGTCACCCCTCACCCTCCCACGCTTCGCGCGGGCCCCTCCCTCTCCCCTCCGGGAGAGGGTCAATAATCCTTCACTTCACCCCGATCACCCGGTCCAGGCTGAACCCGCCCCCGCCCTTGGCGATCAGCAGCAACAGGATCGCCGCCCAGGACAGGTGGGTGCTCCAGGCGTCGGGATAGACGAACACTTCGATCACCAGGGTCATGCCCAGGAACGCCAGGGCGGAGAGCCGGGTGAACAGGCCCAGAACCAGCAGGATCGAGAACAGGTGCTCGCTGTAGGTCGCCAGGTGGGCCGCCAGGTCCGAGGGGATCAGCGGCAGGGCGTACTCTTCGGCGAACAGCGAATAGGTTCCGTCGGTGATGTGCAGCACCCCGTCCACCTTGGTGCGGCCTGACAGGAAGAACACCGAGGCGATCCCCAGGCGGGCGACCAGCAGCAGCAGGTCGTCGGGCAGGGCTTTGCGCGCGATCCCGGCCAACTGGGCGAAGGGACGGGTCAGCGGGTTGGAGGGCGCGAGGACGTCGGTGGTCATGACGGGGCTCCGGGGATCAGGTCGATGAACACGCCGTCGGCGATCAGGGCGGCGAACAGGGCCGCCAGGTCCGCGTCGGGGTCGGCCAGGGCGGCGGCGGTGATCGCCTCGCCCAGGCTCGCGCCGCTGCGGGCGGCGGCGAGGAAGGCGTGGCCGGCGGCGTCGAGCAGCCGGCAGGCGACGGCGTCGGCCGGGCGGACGATCAGCACGCCCTGCGGATCCTCGACCCATTCCAGGCCGTCGGGCTCGGGCTCGCGCGCACCCAGCCACAGGCCGGGCAGGCCGTTGTCGAACCAGACGAAGGCCAAACTGGGGTGCAGCGTCACGCGGGCGCCGGCCAGGGCCTCGGGGGCGAGGGCGAAGGCCTCGGCGGTCAGGGCCTCGGCCTCTTCGGCGAACAGGGCGGTGGTCCACAGGCGGTCCAGGCCCGCCACGGCGGGCAGGTAGGGCAGGTCGCCGGCCGGCGGGAAGCGCGCCAGCCAGTCGGGGAAGGCCTCGCCATAGGCCGCCAACGCGGCGCTGGCCGGCGGATGCTGGCGGGCGAACAGGGCGGCGGCGGCCTCGAACCATTCGGCGCCGACCAGGCCGGCGACCGTGGGGAAATTGGCGGCCAGGGCGTCGACGCAGCCCTTGGCGATGGTGTTGCGATAGACGGCCAGGCCGGTCTCGCCGACTTCCGGGCTGGGCAGCCAGGCGGCGATGGGGGCGGAGGTTCGCTCGGCCAGGGCGGCGGCGAAGGCGTCTTGGAAAGTTCCCAGCTCACTCACGGTCGTCATCCCCCGACTTGTTCGGGGGACCCAAACAGGGTCGGCCGGGTCAGCTTGGGTCCCCCGCATAAAGCGGGGGATGACGGCGTTTTTAGCGTGGTGAGGATGTCATGCGCCCGGTCCCGCTCGGCCATCAGCACGTCGAACGCCGGGATGTCGTCATCGCGCTCGATCAGGGTCGGCCGCGGGCCGATCCGCTGGATCAGGCGGTGGTAGAGCGCCCAGACCGGCTCGGCCACCGGCGCGCCGTGGGTGTCGATCAGCAGGGCCGAGCCGCCCGCATCGGTCCCGTGGCCGGCCAGGTGGATCTCGCCGATCGCCTCGGCCGGCAGGGCGTCGAGATAGGTCTCGGCGGCGTAGCCCAGGTTGCTGGCGCTGACGAACACGTTGTTGACGTCGACCAGCAGGCCACAGCCGGTGCGGCGGGTCAGTTCGGCGAGGAAGTCGGTCTCGTCGAGGTCGTGGCCGGTCAGCGGCAGGTACAGCGACGGGTTCTCGATCAGGATGGTCCGCCCCAGGGCGTCCTGGGTCCGGCCGATGTTGCCGGCGATACGGTCCAGGGCGGCGCGGGTGCGGGGAAAGGGCAGCAGGTCGGGCTGGTGGACGCCGCGATGGGTGCTCCAGGCCAGGTGCTCGGAGACCACGAAGGGCTCGAACCGGTCGACCAGGGTCTTCAGGGCCGCCAGATGCGCGGGGGCGGGATCGGCGTCGGCGGCCAGCGACAGGCCCACCCCATGCAGCGACAGCGGCCGCGTCTCGCGGATCGCCGCCAGC